>NZ_JAPDBM010000026.1:0-61436 GCF_027705265.1 Aeromonas sp. QDB11
CCGAAACCAAATCAACAGGTGTCGGATTTTTACACATCAGCAGGATCGGTCAATGGATCCTTAACTGATCGGCATTAAGGCATGATGCCTCCCTCTTTCTATTGCAAGCCACGCTGGATAAGGCTGAAGGAAGATCGACTGGAAACAGCCTTGCTCCCCCAACTCAAGTCGCATTTATGAATAATCAGTCAAAAATGTGCTTATCTGAGCAGCATTGCGCACTGCGGGGCGTTTTTTTATCTCTAATGACAGCAGAAATGAAAAAGGCGCCCGCAGGCGCCTTGTCACATATCGGGATAGCCGCTTACTGGTCCAACTCGTCCATATATTCATCCAGATTGGCATCGTCGGCCTGCTCTTGCTGAGACGCTTTCAGCTCGGTCTGCTTGCCCGTCACCTTGCCCTGGCTGTACTGCAGATAAAAGTCCTTGGTCAGCGCATAGGGGTCGAGGGAGTTGTCGATGATCCGCTCCTGATCGATCAGCTTGGCGCGAGTACCCAGTCCATCCAGCGCCCAGTGTGCGACCTTCATAGGGAAGGTCAACAAGGCATAGGGAAAGTAGAAGCTGTCAATCGCATCGCCAACCAGCTCACGGGTGGTGGTCGGGCCGTAAACAGGCACCATGATGTAGGCACCGTCACCGATATCGGCCCTGCCCAGTACGGTATCCATCTCCAGCTTGTTGCGATCGAGGCCAGCATGTTTGGCCACATCGAAGATACCCAGCAGACCGACCGTGGTGTTGAGGGTAAAGCGCCCTAGGTTGGTGCCTGCCCCTTTCAAATCACCGGTGATCAGATGGTTCACCATACTGCTCGGTTCATCAAAGTTGGCAACAAAGTTGGCAATGCCATCCTTCACCCCCAGCGGAATGTAACGGGCATAAGCATGTACCACAGGACGTGCCACATAGGGCTCCAGCACATCATAGTTGACCGCCCACATGGCCCGGTTGGCCCCCTGGAAGGGGTCGCGCGGATCGGCCGCCGTACTGGTGGCCCCCGGATTATTCATGCCGGGATTGAGATCCAGGCTCTCTGGGCCAGGCTTGGGCGGGCCACCGGCACAGCCAGCCAGCAAGAGGGCTGCCAGTATGGCCCCTGAACGAAGATACATATGATTGTCCTGACGTTTTATTTTGATTTATCAGAAGTATAGATAACCCGGCCCCCATCCAGGGGCCGGGTTATCCAAAGCCATATTAGAGGGCGTGATCGATGCGGATGTCAATCGGAGCAGCAGGGATCTCGGCCGTTTTGACCGGCACGGATACTCCTTCGAAGGCTCCTTCCTTGTTCATCACATTGCCACCGCGCGAGAGACGCGCCTTGAACTGCAGCTCCGGATAGGCCGCCAGCTTGCTGCCTTCCATCATGGCATCGCCATCCCCGAGTGACAGGGTAACAGGCAGGGTTGGCCCTGCGATACGCTTCACGGCGATAGGCATGGGCGGCCCGTTGGGCACCACGGCAAAGACAAAGAGATGGGCATCTTCCGGCAGCTGAATGCCCGCCGCCAACGTGATATGGATGGGGAATTCCCCCTCCTTCACCGCGAGCGGTTGTCCCTCAACTGCGCCCGCTTTGGCTGCGCCTGAATTCGTCACCTCGATGCCGCGCTGCTTGAGCTGTACACGGGCATACTCCATGGAGCGCTCGACCATCACGTAACGGGGGGTACCTTTCTCCATCAGGGGCAACATCGCCTGCCAGCGAGCCAGCGCGGTCTGGAAGTCCTCTTTTTGCAGCGCCATAAAAGCGTAGACGGAGCGCGCTTCGATATTGTCCGGATCCTGAGCGATAGCCGCCTGCAACAGGGCATCCGCTTGCGCCTCATCCCCCGTCATCATCAGCGCCTGCGCGTAGGGCACCGCCACCAGCGATTTCTGGGGAGCAAGCGTGTAGGCCCGCTCCAGCGCCTCGCTGGCCATCTCGGGATCATTGCCATCCAGCGCCAAACGTCCCAGCAGCAACCAGCCGCGGTAGTCGTTCGGTTCATCCTTGAGGCGGGTACGCAGTGCCAACGTGAAGTCCAGCAGATCCTGCTCGGTCACCTGGGCGTCGCGCTCCACCAGAATGCGGTTGCTCAGCTCGCCAAGACGGCTGCTGGCATCTTGCCAGCGACTCACCTCTTGCCAGGAGCCCAGCTTGTAATAGAGCCCCAGACTCACCACCACCAGCACCAGGACACCCGGGATCCAGATCAGACTCTTGCCGCTGCGGGCGGTCTGCTCCACATCGGGAATATCATCCAAGAGGCTTCGTTGCAGCTCGACCAGCGAATCGGACTCCTCGGCCAAGACCCCCTGCTCGCGCTCTTCGCCAATCTCCAGCAGCCGCTGGCGATAGAGCTGTTTGTTGAGCGCCGAGCGACTGATGCTCTGTTTGCCTTCACCACGCCACAACGGCACGACGAGCGCCAGACTCACCAGCACCAGCAAGCCCGCAATCACTATCCAAAAAGCGGTCATTGTTTCTCTTCCTCTTTGAGCAGCTCGGCCAGTCGGCGCTGCTCCTCCTCGCTCAGAGCGTTATCCAGTTGTTTTTTCACCGCAGGGGGCCGGCGGCTGCGCATCACGACCACGGCGCCACCGATCAGGATCACCAGCAGCGGGCCGAGCCAGAGGATCAGGGTGGAGGCCATCAGGGGCGGGTTATAGAGGATAAAGTTGCCGTAGCGGGCCACCATGTAATCCACGATCTCCTCTTTATCCTTGCCCTCGCGCACCATCTGGTAGGTCTTGTCGCGCAAGTCCTTGGCCAGCCCCGCATTGGAGTCGGCGATATCCTGGTTCTGACACTTGGGGCAGCGCAGCTCCTTGGTCAGTTCGCGAAAGACCTGCTCCTGATTGTCGTTGTCGAAGGTGTAGACATCGATAGCGGCCATGGCCGGCGCTTGTACCACCCATCCCAGCAACAGCAGCAGGGAAGCAATAAATACTCTCATCAGGACTCCCCTCACTTCATGGCATCAAAGATGGGTTTGAGGGTCGACGCCCAGTTCTCGGGGTTGATATCCCCCACGTGGCGATAGCGGATGATCCCCTTGCTGTCGATAAAGAAGGTCTCCGGCGCGCCATATACCCCGAGATCCAGCCCCAGCATGCCGTCCGGATCATAGAGGTTGACCTGATAGGGGTTGCCCAGCTCCGCCAGCCACTTGATCGCCTTGTCGCGCTCATCCTTGTAGTTCATGCCGATAATGGGAATGCCCTGCCCCGCCAGCTGTTTGAGGTAGGTGTGCTCGCCATAGCAGGTAGGGCACCAGGTGGCCCAGACGTTGAGCAGCATGGGGCGACCGGTCAGGATGGTGCGATCGTGCTGTTTGTTCAGATCGTAAATGTCCTGCAGAGTGAACACCGGCACCTCTTTACCCACCATCACAGATTCGAGTTTGGTGGGATCGGAGTAGAGCCCCTTGAACAGGAACACCGCCCCCAGCAAAAAGACGATAAAGGGGATTAAAAACAACCAGGTCTTTTTGTTCATGCCTTGGCCTCCTCCTCACGACGGCCGAAACGGTAACGCTTGTCGAGCATCGCCAGCACGCCACCGATGGCCATAAAGACGCCGCCGAACCAGATCCAGCGCACGAACGGCTTGTAGTAGATCCGCACCGCCCAGGCCCCGTTGTCGAGCTGTTCCCCCAGCGCTGCATAGAGATCGCGGGTGATGCCGGCATCGATAGCCGCTTCGGTCATCGGCATCCGGGTCACCTTGTACATCCGCTTCTCGGGCTTGAGCAGGGCGACCTGCTTGCCATTCTTGTGCACTTCCAGCACACCCTTGAAGCCATCATAGTTGGGACCGTTCTTCTCTTTGATCCCGGCAAAGACGAACTCGTAATCGGCAAAGTGCACCCGATCACCTGCCTGCATCCGCAGATCCTTCTCGATGCTGTAGTTCTGGGTGCAAGCGATACCTATGATGCTGACTGCCAGCCCCACATGGCCAAGGATCATGGCCCAGTGACTGTTGCCAAGCTTGCGCACACCGACCGCAAAGCTGTGCTTGTGGGTCGCTCGCGCCCAGGTCTCCTGCACGCTGGTGACGATGATCCAGGCACCCAGCCCAATCCCTACCGCCGCCCACGGCTTGAAGGTTTCGGCAAAGGCCAGCGGCAACAGCAAGGCTGCAGCCAGACTCAGGATCAGCGCAATCACGACCTTGCTCTTGAGCTCGCCCAGCTCTTGGCGGCGCCAGCGAAACAGCGGGCCAATCCCCAGCAGCAGGGCAAACGGGATGATCAACCAGCTATAGATGTGGTTGAAGAAGGGAGTGCCAATAGAGATGCTCCCCAGCCCCAGCTCCTTGTGCACCAGCGGCAGCAAGGTACCGAGCAGCACGGTCAGCAGACCCGCCACCAGCATGATGTTGTTGCAAAGCAGCAGGGTCTCGCGGCTCCACAGCTCGTGTTTGCCGTGACTCTTCACCTGCGAGCCTTTAAAGGCAAACAGCAGCAAGGATGAGCCGATCACTGCCAGCAGGAAGCCGAGAATAAACAGACCGCGGGTCGGATCGGAGGCAAACGCATGGACCGACACCAGCACGCCGGAGCGCACCAGGAAGGTACCGAGCAGGCTCAACGAGAAGGCAGAGAGGGCCAGTAGCACGGTCCACGCCTTGAAGGTGGCGCGCTTCTCACTCACCGCCAGCGAGTGCAGCAGAGCGGTCCCCGCCAACCAGGGCATGAAGGAGGCATTTTCTACCGGATCCCAGAACCACCAGCCGCCCCAGCCGAGCTCGTAATAGGCCCACCAGGAGCCGAGTACGATGCCGAGGGTCAGGAATACCCATGCCGCCATGGTCCAGGGGCGCGACCAGCGGGCCCAGGTCGCATCGAGACGACCGGTCATCAGCGAGGCAATGGCAAAGGCAAACGCCACCGAGAAGCCCACGTAACCCATGTAGAGCATCGGCGGATGGAAGATGAGACCCGGATCCTGCAGCAGCGGATTGAGGTCACGGCCATCGACCGGAAAATAGGGCAAGGTGCGGGTGAAGGGATCGGAGGTGAACAGCACGAACGCGGTGAAGCCGACCGAGATCAGCCCCAGCACGCCGAGTACCCGCGCCACCGCATCGAGCGGCAGACGGCGGCTGAACATGGCCACCGCCGCAGTCCAGCCACCTAGGGTCAGTACCCACAGCAGCAGTGAACCTTCGTGGGCGCCCCACACCGCCGAGATACGATAGGCCAGCGGCAGCAGGCTGTTGGAGTTAGTGGCCACATACTGCACGGTGAAGTCGTTGTCGATAAAAGCCCAGGTCAGGCAGAGAAACGACAACAGCAGAAGCAAGAACTGGGCATAGGCGAGCGGACGAGCCGCCGACATCATGCCAAGGCGCCCCCAACTGGCGCCAAGCAGCGGGTAGCTGCCCAGCAGCAGGGCGGTGGCAAAGGCCAGGATCAGCGCAAACTGACCTAATTCCGGGATCATGAAGGCATTCCTTTCAATTGAACGGTGACAACAGCCGCATCACGCACGGCAGGCAAAGCGAAAAAGGCAACCACCACAGGGATCACTGCTTGGCTCCCTTCAACTGCGCCTCGGAGTACTCCGGCTTGAAGTGCATGCCGTTGGTGGCATCGGCCACTTCCGGCGGCATGTAGTTCTCATCGTGCTTGGCCAGCACCTCGAACGCCTCTACGGTCGTGGCATCCTTGAGGGTGCCCTGGGCAACAATCCCCTGCCCTTCACGGAACAAGTCCGGCAGGATGCCGTCAAACTCGACCGTCACCAGATGACCGCCGTTATCCACCAGCTTGAAGGCCACCTTGAGGCTCTGGGTATCCCGCTGCACTGATCCCGGCACCACCAATCCTCCGATGCGCAGGCGCTGCCCCTCTTCCGGCTTGATCTTGTCCGGCCCCTTCCCCTCCACCAGCTCGCTCGGGGTATAGAAGAGGTCGATATTCTGACTGAGGGCGTAGAGCACCAACCCGCTGACGGTCGCCAGACCCAGGGTGATGGCCAGAATGATGGTGAGGCGTTTTTTGCGTCTCGGGTTCATAGGGTGTTCTCCATCTGCCGGGCCGCCTTGCGACGGGCCTCACGCGCCTGTTTGCTGCGCAACTCGCCGAGCAGGCTGCGGGTTTTCATGCGGGTAGAAATGATGATGCCGACCAGACACACCAGCGTCAGACCAAATGAGAGCCAGACATAGAAGGCGTAACCGCCCATCGCCATAAAATCACTGAAAGAGGCAAAGTGCATGCTTACTTCTCCTGCTCTGCAATTTCTTTGACCCAGGGACGGTGCCACTCCCGCATCAGGAGTTCATTGCGAAAACGCATCAGGGTCAGGGCCCCGAGAAACGCGGCAAACGCCAGGATCATGATCAGCAGCGGCCAGAGCATCTCGGGTGAAATGGACGGTTTGTCAAATTTGGTGATGGTAGCCCCCTGATGCAGGGTGTTCCACCACTCCACCGAGTAGTGAATGATGGGCAGGTTGATCACCCCCACCAGCGCCAGAATGCCAGCGGCACGGCCAGCAACCACCTTGTCGCTGAAGGCGTTGTAGAGGGCAATCACGCCGAGGTAGAGAAACAGCAGGATCAGCTCGGAGGTGAGCCGCGCATCCCACACCCACCAGGTTCCCCACATCGGCTTGCCCCAGGCAGCACCGGTAAAGAGGGCGATAAAGGTAAAGACGGCGCCAACCGGCGCAATGGCTGCAACCGTCATGTCCGCCATCCGCAGTTGCCACACCAGGCCGATAAAGGCGGCCACCGCCATGGTGGAGTAGGCCCCCATGGAGAGAATGGCGGAAGGCACGTGGATATAGATGATCCGGAACGAATCTCCCTGCTGGTAATCCGCTGGCGCAAACGCGAGGCCCCAGACAGTACCGATCACAAACGAGAGCAGACTAATCACCGCAAACCAGGGCAACAAGGTGCCTGCCAGCTGATAGGCCTGCTCCGGTTTGGCATAAGGGTGCAACCATTTCCACATAGCTCACAAAACCTTTTTGTTATTAATCGTTTGGCGAGGCCTACCATACCGACCACGGGGCAGCATCAAATACCCCGAAAGCAATAAGCGGCGCTCTCCTTGATCCATCGCAACATTATTTTTTGCAAAAAGACTCCGTTCGGAGCCAAATCCGGTTCAGCAAACAGCCATCAGTTGAGGCTGACCCGCAATGCCGCCGACACAGCCAGCGGCGTCAGCGTCAAAGCGCCCACCAGCATGGCGGCCAGAATGGCAAGCTGCCCGCCATAGGGCAAGCTCATCCCCGCCGCATCAATGGCGGAGGTGGCAAAAATCAGTACCGGAATATAGAGCGGCAGGATCAGCAGACTGAGCAATACCCCGCCTTTGCGCAGCCCCACCGTCAACGCGACCCCGACCGCGCCGAGCAGGCTCAATACAGGAGTGCCAAGTGCCAGCGTCGCGACGACGGCCAGATAGGTGTTCATATCCAGCGACAGCAAAATCGCCAGCAAGGGAGAGATCAGCAGCAGCGGCAAGCCGGTCAGCAACCAGTGAGCGACCACTTTCGCCAGCGCCAGCAAGCCCAGCGGGTGCGGCATCAGCATCATCTGCTCCAGCGCGCCATCGGCAAAGTCGTCGCGAAACAGCCGCTCCAGTGACAGCATGGCCGCCAATAGCGCCGCCACCCAAATAATCCCCGGGGCAATACGGGCCAGCAGCTTGGGCTCCGGGCCAATCCCTAGCGGAAACAGTGTGATGACAATGAGGAAAAACCAGAGCGGATTGAGAATATCGGAACGCTGGCGCAGGGCCATCAGCAGTTCACGATGAATAAGGTGCATAACAGCGCGCAACATGGCGTTACTCCTGCAATGTCGAGGCGAAGGGGGTCAACGAGATACTCTTCAGCCGTCCCTGCATCAGGGTCAGATCCTGATGGGTGGTGAGGATCACCATGCCGCCCCGCTCGGCGTGGGCCAGAAAGAGCTGCTCGAGCACCTTGACCCCCTGCTTGTCGATGGCCGTAAAGGGCTCGTCGAGGATCCAGAGCGCCGGTTTCTGTGACAGCCAGAGTCTGGCCAGGGCCACACGACGTTGCTGACCGGCAGAGAGTTGCCCGGTCGGGTTCTCTTCAAAACCGGCCAGCCCTACCCGGGCCAATATCTGCCACAAGTCAGTCTCTGTTTGCTGCGGGTGATGCAACTGCTTGTAGAACTTCAGGTTTTCAAAAGGGGTCAGCGCCGCTTTGACACCAGGCTGATGACCGAGATAGAGCAGATTGGCATGATACTCATCACGACAGTGACGAATATTCTCCCCATTCCAGCACACCTCACCGGCAAACGGCTGCGACAGCCCGGTCAACAACCGCAACAGACTGGTCTTGCCGACACCGTTGGGCCCTTCAATTTGTACCAGATCGCCGGGCGCAACAGAGAAAGAGAGGTGTTCAAACAGAGTGCGATCTTCGCGCACGCAGCTCAGATTGTTAACTTGAAGCAGCATGGGGATTTTTTCAGAGAAAATGAAGCGGTCTGCATCTTAACACAGTATTGGGATACGTCTTTTCAAAGATGCAACAATTGAACTGACTGGCGACCGGGATCACAAAGAAAATGCGGTAGAAACGACCCGTTCACCGCAGCTGGGGGACAAGCGGCTGCACGCCATAAAATTCAGGAAGGCAGTTGCCTTCCTGAATCATCAAGAGCGACCTTTTCGCAACGATATCAAGAGCTCGGCCTCTGCCTTTGGCAACTCGCACTCACTCATGACTTCATCAAGATCGGCGCCCAGTTCGACCATCTTGGCCGCTCGGCTGTAGAGCCTGCGCTCGGGATCCTGCAGGGTCAGCTCTTGCTGGCGATCATTGACCTGCTGCATCGCCCCTTCAACCGACTGCAGACGCTGCCCCATGCCAATGGCACCGGTATGCAGCTCCATCATCTGCTTGCGCAAGCTTTCCAGCTGACCTTGCAGCGTTGCCACACTGGCCTCGGACTCCTGCTTGCTGCGCTTGCTCTTGAACCAGATATAAGAGGCAAACACCAAGGCAATCAGGGACAACCCCAAGGCAACCATCTCGATTATCAAAACATCACCTTACTTATCAGAGGGAACCGATATCTTCCCACTCTTCATCAGAGAGCAGCTTGTTCAAGTCAACCAGGATCAGCAGTTGACCATCACGGTTGCTCACCCCCTGAATAAACTTGGCGCTCTCTTCAGTGCCGACCGCTGGTGCTGCATCGATTTCGGAAGAACGCAGGTAAACCACTTCTGCCACGCTGTCGACCATGATGCCGATCACCTGCTTCTCGGCCTCGATGATCACAATGCGGGAGTTTTCACTCACATCACCGGAGGGCAGACCAAAACGGGAACGGGTATCGATGACAGTCACCACATTGCCGCGCAGGTTGATGATCCCCAGCACGTACTCAGGCGCACCCGGCACCGGCGCAATTTCGGTGTAGCGCAACACCTCCTGAACCTGCATCACATTGATGCCGTAGGTTTCGTTTTCCAGTTGGAAGGTTACCCATTGCAGCACTTCATCTTCGGCCAGATTCTGTGCAATATTGCGCTTTTCTGTCATGTTTTTATTCCTTTTATGAAAACGTCTACTGCTAAAACTAGCAATAAAACAGCTCGATTGCAGAAGTTATCAGCGACCTTCTATGTTCACCCCACGCTCCAGCAACAGGAGCAGTTCGCGAACATGTAACAGGGCACACATTTTTTCTTTGACCATGCCAGCCAACCAGGGACGCTTGCCCTCCTGATGACGCCACTTCACCTGATCACGGTGTAACAATTCGGTCCCTTTCAGGTGATGACACGCCAGTCCCCAAGGGGATTCACCCAGCATAATCAGATACTTGTAATCATCCATCTCGAGATGCTGACCTGGCATGACCCACTGGGCCGTATCGACCACATTCATCTTCTGCTCGCGGGAGGTCATGATCCCCTTGTACCAGCCAGGCTGGCCAAACAGGGAGGTGATCTCGCCCAACTGGTGAATCCCGCCAAGCTCGGTCAACGGCACCGCAAACGTCACGCCCGCGACTTCAAAAAAGAGGGCCTGAAACTCTTTGCCGGTATCGATATTATCCCAAGCGACGGGTGCACTGGCCTCTACCGGAGCAACCTCCAGCGCCGTCTCGGTCAGGATAGTGGTATGAGGCTCTGCAACCTCGGGAGCCAGTACTTCAGCCGGCCATTCCGGCTCAACCGGCAACAGTGACTCTTCCGCGACAATCTCCAGCGGTGCGGTGAGTGTCACTTCCTGGGTGAAGGCGTCATTCTCGAACTGGACTTGTCCTACCTGAGCCAGCAACTCACCGAGCTGGGCAAGCCGTGGATCGCTTTCGAGATAAGGTGCAGCCACCACGTCGGGGACGCTCTGGGGCTGACGTTGCAACTGCAGAACGGGGGCAGATTGAACCTCTTCTACCTCATCCAGCACCAGCGGCTCATCGAGCAGCAGGGAGTGGAAATAGTCATCCATTGCCCGGACTTGAATGGTATCTCTCATGGCGTCACCTCATGAACCCGTTGCCGCTCAAGGGCATCAAGATGGTTGAGCAGCGTTTCGTATGCATAGGTTCCGCGACTCCCGGGAGAATAGATAGACGGGGGGATATGCAGCAAGCTGGCATCCCGAAACTTGGTATCAATCGGGATCACCGCATTCCACACCGAATCACCGTATTGATCCTTGATCGATTTCAAGGTCATCAGAGAGGCACGGGTGCGCTTGTCGAACATGGTCGGGATCACGGTATAACGAAACTTGTCACGCTTGGAACGCTGCATGATCTCGAATGTTTTCATCATCCGCTCCAACCCCTTGAGGGCCAGAAACTCGGTCTGGACAGGCACCAGAATGCGATCGCAGGCAGCCAGCGCGTTGACCATCATCACCCCAAGCACCGGCGGGCAATCGATCAGCACGTAATCATATTGATCCTGAATGCGCAGCAGTGCCCGCTTCAGTACCAATCCCATTCCCTCACGATTGCCCATCACCCGATCAAGGGTCGCAAGGGTAATTGAGGCAGGCAGCAAATGGATATTTTCAAACTTGGTTCTGAGCGTCAGTTTATTGACAAGCTCGGCGGTCGGTTTGACAGCCTGAAACAGCTCATAGAGCGTGCCATCCAGGCGATCGGAATCAAAATCAAGATATGCAGTCAGCGAGGCATGGGGATCGGTGTCAATCAACAGCACCCGCTGGCCACGCTGGGCCAGGATCCCGGCAAGCGAGACCACTGTGGTGGTTTTACCCACTCCACCTTTCTGGTTGGCAACCGTCCAAACAATCACTGTATCAATCCTGCCTTGTTGTTATACGTATGCCACCACCGGGCAAGGTGATCACCTTTATCTCTCCTGCATCCACCGCTTGCTGTACCGCAGGAACCGGCTCGGCAACCACAGTGGGCGTTGCAACCACAGGCGCCGGCGGCACCCAGGCAAATTTGGAGATAGCGACCACAACCTTGCGATTCTGCAGTCTGCCCTGCTCGCTGCCGTTGTCAGCAAAGGGGGAAAACTCGCCATATGCCTCGAACGCCAGACGCTGGGGCGCAATACCATCGGCGATCAAACCATTGAGTACCGCCTCGGCCCGAGCGGCAGAAAGCGCCCAGTTAGAACGATAAATTTCATTATTTATCTGCTGGTTATCGGTATAACCCCGAACTCTTACATAGTTATCGACCGGTTTGAGAATACTTGAAAGAGTATTAATGACCGGTGCTGCATTTGGTCCCATAAAGGCGCTGCCGCTGCCAAACAACAACCCGGAGCTGAGTTCAACGGTCAGCCAGTTCTCATCTTGCGTCAGTTTGACGATACCGGCATCCACCAGCGAGCCCATGCTCTGTTGCAACTGCATATCGAGTTTCGCAAGTGTCGTGCCATCTTGCAGCACTGGCACACCAGAAATGGGAGCAAGTGAAGGAGAGGGGGATGCAGGGCTTTCCAGCAACGAGGGGGATGCAGAGACCGCATTGTCCAGCAGGGAATTACCCTGCCCCTCCAGCAAACCGTGACTCCCGGGCTGCATGACACTGAACGCCTGACTCATGCCATCAATTACTGCGCGGTATTTGTCCTTGTTCACCAGCGCAACGGAGTAGAGCACCACGAACAGAGCAAAGATCAGCGTCATATAATCGGCATAGGAGACCAGCCAACGGTCAAGATGCTCGCGACCCTGCAAGTGCAACCGATAGCGCTTGCGCATGGCTACTCTCCTTTCAAATAGGCCCTGAGCCGACGCTCAACCTGCACACCATTTTCACCATGGGCGATGGCCAGTAGCCCTTCCAGGGTCATCTCCTGAAAGAGTGCGTAATGATAGTGAAATGCACGCAACCGGTTGGCGATCGGCAGATAAATGAGGTTGGCAAAACCCACTCCATAGATGGTTGCCACAAATGCGACTGCGATACCCGCCCCCAGCGCTGACGGATCTTCGAGATGAAACATGGCCTGGATAAGGCCCAGCACGGCACCGATGATGCCGATGGTCGGACTGTATCCCCCCATGGCTTCAAAGACCCTGGCGGCATGTTCATTGCGCTCCTGCTCGATATCGATGTCCGCTTCCAGCAGCATACGGATATCCTCTGTGGATACCCCATCGACAATCATGCCAAGCCCTTGGCGGGTAAAGTTGTCCTCCTCCTGCTCAGCCTGATTTTCAAGGGCAAGCAGCCCTTGCTGGCGTGCAAAGACGGCCCACGACTGCAACCGTTCAGCCTGAATCGAGAGATCTTGCCTGGGAGGGGTAAAAATCCATAACAGCTGGCGCAACGCCAGCAGAATGTACTTGGCAGGAGTCTGCAATGTAACGGCACCGACAGTACCGCCCAGCACGATCAGAAAAGCAGGCCCGTCCACCAGCGTCAACAGGGAGCCGCCATGCCACAGCTGGGCAATAGCAATAGCCCCCAATGCCAGGAGCAGACCGAGCAAGCCCATGATTAGCGCCCCAACTCAACCAGAATGCGCTGGGCCACCTTGTCCAGAGGAAGTGATTCGCTGGCAATCCCTGCCTTGGCAACCGCTTGGGGCATCCCATATACCACGCAGGAAGCTTCATCCTGAGCCCAGATGGTAGAGCCTTGCTCTTTCAGCAGCCTGGCACCATCACGGCCATCGGCACCCATACCGGTCAACACAATCGCCAACACCTTGTCGGCATAGGTTTTGGCCGCCGAGGCGAAGGTAATATCTACGCAAGGCTTGTAGTTCACCTTGTCGTTGCCATCAATAATACGGATGCGAGCACCTGCACCACGCCCTTCCAGCAGCATCTGTTTGCCACCAGGCGCCAGATAGGCATGGCCCGGTTTGAGCACATCGCCATCCTCGGCCTCCTTGACGCTAATCTGGCACAAGCCATTGAGACGGGCGGCAAATGCGGCGGTGAAGGTGGCAGGCATATGCTGGATAAGCAGGATGGGATGGGGAAAATCCCCCGGCAACTTGGTCAGCACATTTTGCAGCGCAACCGGCCCACCGGTAGAAGTACCTATCGCCACCAACTGATAAGTCTTGCCACTGCGCTTGAATGAGGCACTTGGCACAGTGCGTTGCAGGTCCGACTGACGCTCAGGCGCTCTGGGCGCAGTATTGCCCAGTGGCGCACGAGCAACCGGTTCAGGTGCTTTGGGGCGGGCTGCAGGTGTCATCAGGAAGCGCTTGCGGGAGATCTCCTTCACCCGCTGTTGCAACAATCTGACCGCTTCGTCCTTGTCTCTGGCAATGTCCTCAAACTTCTTGGGCAAAAAGTCGAGGGCACCGGCGTCCAGTGCATCCAGCGTCGCCTTGGCCCCTTCATGGGTCAGGGAGGAGAACATCAGAATGGGAGTCGGACACTTGGCCATGATCTCGCGCACCGCACTGATGCCATCCATCACGGGCATCTCGATGTCCATGGTGATCACATCAGGGCGCAGCGACATCGCCTTGTCCACCGCTTCACGTCCATTCTGGGCCGTGTCGATCACCGTCAGCATGGGATCCTGATTGATGATTTCACTCACCCGACGGCGAAAGAAGCTCGAATCGTCGACAACTAATACCTTGACTGCCATTGTTATTTTTCTAACTCCTTGGGCCTGAGCTATTAATGTCTACGCGCATATGCTTTGAGCAGACTCGGCACATCCAAAATAAGAGCAATCCCGCCATCGCTGGTAATCGTCGCTCCGGCCATCCCCGGCGTACCTTGCAGCAGGTTATCGAGTGGCTTGATCACCACCTCTTCCTGACCAATCAGGCTGTCTACCACAAACCCGATTTGCTGAGTGCCAATCTGCACGATCACCACATGCCCGGTGTCCTGACGAGAACGCTTGTTTGAACCACGGATCAACCATTTGTGCAGATAGAAGAGCGGTATCGCCTTCTCGCGCACAATGATGGTGAGCTGGCCATCAACCATGTTGGCCTTTTTCAGATCCAGATGGAAAATCTCGTTCACGCAACCAAGGGGCAATGCGAAGGTCTGCTCACCCACTTCCACCATCAGGGTCGGCAGGATCGCCAGCGTCAACGGAACCTTGATTTCGAGACGAGTACCTTTCCCCCAGGTGGAGTCGATGTGCACCGAGCCATTAAGACTGACAATGCTGGTTTTAACCACGTCCATCCCGACGCCACGACCTGAGATATCCGAGATTTCGGCTTTGGTTGAAAAGCCCGGGGCAAAGATCAGGTTATAGGCATCGTTGTCGCTCATGCGAGCGGCAGTATCTGCATCCAGAACACCGCGACTGATTGCGATGGACTTGAGCTTCTCCGGGTCCATCCCTGCGCCATCGTCCTCGATGCAAAGCAGGATATGGTCACCTTGCTGGGAGGCGCTAAGGGTAATCGTCCCTTGCCGCGGTTTGCCCGCTTTCTCCCGCACATCCGGCATTTCTACCCCGTGATCGCAGGAGTTACGAACAAGGTGGACCAAAGGATCGGCAAGCGCCTCCACCAGGTTTTTATCAAGATCGGTCTCCTCCCCCACCATCACCAGCTCAATATCTTTCTTTAGGGTCCTGGCCAGGTCACGCACCACGCGAGGGAAACGACCAAACACTTTCTTGATGGGCTGCATGCGGGTTTTCATCACCGCACCTTGCAGGTCAGCAGTTACCACATCCAGATTGGCAACCGCCTTTGACATCTCTTCATCATTGCTGGCAATACCAAGGCTAACCAAGCGGTTACGTACCAGTACCAGCTCACCCACCATATTCATGATGACATCAAGGGTCTTGGTATCCACCCGAACGGTGGTATCGCTCTGTACCGCACTGCTTTCAGCTGGCGCGGGTGCGGCCTTAACTGCGGGAGCGGGTGCCTTGGCTGCTTCTGCGGGTTTTGCCGGTGCTGCTGGTGCAGGTTGCGCTACAGGGGCTGCCGGTTTGGGCGGAGTCACCGCGGCAGGTGCGGCAGGTGCGGCAGGTGCGGCAGGTGCGGCAGGTGCGGCAGGTGCCATCGTACTCTGCGGCCCCTGGCCACGACCATGCAATTCATCAAGCAGACGCTCAAACTCATCATCATCGATAAGCTCGTCCACCTCTTTTTGCACGGACTTCAATGGGTTAACCTCTGGCGCCCCCATGTGCTGGCCCTGACCATGCAGCTGATCCAGCAAGGCCTCAAACTCATCATCGGTAATATCACCAGAGCCGCCAATAACAGGAGGGGCTGTTGTCGTTTTGGTGGGTGTACCACCCACGCCATGAAGTTCATCCAGCAGACGCTCGAATTCATCCGCAGAAATCTCGTCGATCGATCCACCACCATTGACAGGTGCCGGTTCATTGCTGATGATGACAGGCTCGACAATTTCGGGGGCAACCTCGACGATCGGCGCAACCGGTTCCGGCTCGGCAGCACCAGCAGAGCTGGTAGCAGTACGCAACTGCTCTTCACCTTCAGGCTTGCACAGCTCATGGAGGTCATGAAGCAAATCATCCGACGCAGGGCTAGGCGCTTCGCGATTTTGAACCTGGGTGAACATGACATTGATGGCATCCAGCGCTTGCAGGATCACATCCATCAGCTCTGCTGTCACGGTTCGCTTGCCATTGCGCAAGATGTCGAACACGTTTTCCGCACCGTGACACACATCAACCAGTTCACCGAGCGACAGGAAGCCGGCCCCCCCTTTCACGGTATGGAAACCACGAAAGATGGCATTCAACAGGTTCTTGTCATCGGGCCGCTTTTCCAAGTCGACCAGTTGTTCAGACAACTGTTCCAATATTTCGGATGCTTCGACCAGAAAGTCTTGCAGTATGTCTTCATCAACTTCGAAGGCCATGCGTCACTCCATTAAAATCCCAGGCTAGACAGCAGATCGTCCACATCATCCTGACCATTAACCACATCGGCGCGAGCCTCCGGGTTCATGATGGGGCCTTCTGCTTCAATCCCGTTAACAGGAAGAGTACGGGTTGAATGCTCAGCAGATGCCTCACCAAACATGGTCAGCATTTCTATTAATTTTGTTTCAACTTCCTGAACAAGCTTGATGACCTTGCGGATCATCTGGCCTGTCAAATCCTGAAAATCTTGCGCCATCAGGATTTCTGTCAGCAGCTGTCGTAATTTATCGGCGTCTAACTCTGAAGCCTTAATAAAATCATCAAGTTGGTGACACAGCGATTTAAATTGCCCCACACTCATGTCACGGGACATCAGCGCATTCCAGTTCGGCATCACCAGCTGGATATTGTCATTCAGGCGATCCGCTATCGGCAAACTGGCTTCCACTGCATCCATGGTGCGATTGGCCGCCTTGTCGGTCATATCGATAACGTAGCTCAATCGCTCCCGTGCATCGGGAATGTCATGAGTGGCCAAATCAGGAATGCGCGGGTCAAGACGAAATTCTTGCAGTGAATTATGCAGTTGCCGAGTCAGCTGACCTACTTTTTCAAACAGATCTGCTGCGTTAGGGGCACATACTTCGGCAAGCAGTTCATCGGCCAGTTCAAATTCGCCCTGCTCCAGATGAGCTACAAGCATCCTTGCCTGGTCGAGCGAAATCATTGCTCTCGTTTTGGCCATCATCCCAGCAGCTCCTTAGCCAATTCGTTCGAAAATTTTATCGAGTTTTTCTTTAAGTGTTGCTGCGGTGAAAGGCTTGACGATGTAACCGTTGACGCCAGCTTGAGCCGCTTCAATGATCTGCTCACGCTTGGCTTCAGCCGTTACCATCAGTACCGGCAGATGCTTGAGCTTGTCATCGACGCGAATAGCTTTAAGCAGGTCGATACCTTGCATGCCAGGCATGTTCCAGTCGGTAACCACAAACTGAAAATCACCATTTTTCAGCATCGGCAGCGCTGTATTGCCGTCATCCGCCTCATGGGTATTGTTAAATCCCAAGTCGCGCAGCAAGTTCTTGATAATCCGGCGCATCGTTGAAAAATCGTCAACAATGAGGATTTTCATGTTCTTGTCCAAAATTCCCTCCTAAATAGCCACTAGAGTGGCTCACTTACATGATGCTAAAAACGGGTTGTGTCGTGCGAATTATGCCTTAGAGTTTCATCTCAGTGTAGCCAGTACAAACACTTATAGATGCCAATCTCTCAAACGAGCGCGTAATCTGTGCATCGCCTGACTATGGATCTGGCTCACACGCGACTCGCTCACATTCAAAACCTCGCCAATTTCGCGCAAATTCAGCTCTTCATCGTAGTAAAGAGAGAGAACCAAAGCTTCTCTCTCTGGTAAACGACCAATTTGCTCAGATAATTGAATTTGAAATCGCTCGGCAGCCAATTCATCGAATCCGGAGCCTGAAGGGGCATCATCGGGATTACCGATGACATCCTCGCTGACACCCAAATCCTCGATGCCGATAATTTTGCCGCAAGAGACATCCTGCAACATAACGTGGTAGTCGGTGATGGAGACGCCCATCTGAGCGGCGACCTCGGTATCTCGCGCGTCACGCCCGTGGGTCTGTTCAACATTCTCGATCGCTTCTGCGATAGCCCGGCTGTTGCGATGCACGGAGCGGGGCACCCAGTCACCACGCCGGATCTCATCCAGCATGGCGCCACGGATACGGATCCCGGCATACGTCTCGAAACTGGCCCCCTTGCTGCCGTCAAAGTTACGGGAGGCTTCAAGCAGCCCAATCATACCTGCCTGGATCAGGTCATCCAGCAAGACACTGCTGGGCAGGCGAGCCAACAAATGCTGGGCAATCCGCTTGACCAGGGGAGCGTGACGCTCCACCAGCACGTAGGAATCCTGATGACGCAAGTACGCTTGGGCTTTATTCACGGGAACCTTCCTGTGTTGTGGCCGGTTTCTGCAACAAATTTTCCAGGAAAAACTCCAGATGGCCGCCTGGCTGGTTGGGAACCGGCCAGCTCGCCGCCTTGTTGGCAAGGGCCCGGAACGCCAGCGCGGCCGGCGACTTGGGAAACGCCTCGACAATCAATTTTTGCTTGCGCACGGCTGCACGCAGATTGGTGTCATAAGGTACACAGGCAACCAGTTCCAGCGAGGTATCGAGGAAACGATCCGTGACCCGGGTCAGCTTGGCAAAGAGCTCCTGCCCTTCGCGCAGGCTGCGCACCATATTGGCCACCACCTTGAAGCGGAACACGCCGTGATCCTTGGAGAGGATCTTGATGAGTGCGTAAGCATCTGTAATGGAGGTTGGCTCGTCACAGACCACCACCATGATGTCCTGAGCGGCACGGGTGAAACTCAGCACCATGTCGGAGATACCCGCCGCCGTATCCACCATCAGAATGTCGACCTGGGTCTTCATCTCGCTGAAGGCGCGGATAAGCTCGGCATGCTGCACCGGCGAAAGCTCGACCATCGACTGGGTGCCCGAGGTAGCAGGCACAATCATCATGCCGTAGGGACCCTCGACGATGATGTCGTCGATGGTGCATTCACCAGCCAGCACGTGAGAGAGGTTGCGATGAACCCGCAGCCCCAGCATAACGTCGACGTTCGCCAGACCCAGGTCGGCATCCAGTACCATCACCCGCTTACCTTGGGCTGCCATGGCTCCGGCCACGTTCAGGGTCACGTTGGTTTTGCCCACGCCACCTTTGCCACCGGACACGGCGATTACTTTTACTCGATTGTTTTGACGCATTTTGCGCAGACCACTCGCCTGATCCATATACATGTTACTCATAAAACTCCGAATCTTCGGCCTCGCCAAAGCCTGCGCCCCAGAAATAGGGCTCATCTGTTTCTCGCTCCAGCGAGCCCATGGCCGCTCCGACGAGCTGCGCCGCATTGGCAACCTGAATATCTTCCGGAACCCTTTGTCCGTCAGTGATATAGCTGATGGGCAAGGCATTCTGGATACACACGTTAATCACTTCGCCCAGATTCAGACTTTCATCCAATTTGGTAAGTATGCAGCCGCTTAATGGAATACGCCGGAAATGGTCCACCGCCTCCTGCATTACCCGACGCTGGGAGGTTGCCGACATCACCAGATAGCTGCGGATCCGCACCTTGGCATTCTTGACCAGGGTATCGAGCTGCTCGGTCAAACGGATATCCCGCTGGCCAACCCCGGCCGTATCGATAAGTACCAGCCGACGATGGCGGAACTGATAAAGCGCATTGGCCAACTCTTCGGCATCACGCACCTGGCGTACCGGGCACCCCATAATGCGGCCATAGGTCTGCAGTTGTTCATGGGCACCGATCCGATAGTTGTCGGTGGTGATCAGCGCCACCTGCTCGGCGCCATACTTCATGGCGAAACGGGCCGCCAGCTTGGCGATGGTAGTGGTTTTGCCCACCCCGGTCGGACCAAGCAGCGCAACCGCGCCGCCCTGACGCAAAATCTCGTCTTCGCTGATCTTGAGCTGGGCCGTCAGCACTTCGGCCAACTGGGCCATCGCCTGATGGATGGACATATCTTCGGGGATCAGTCCCGCCAGTTGATCGGCAAACGCATCGTCAAAGCCCAACTTCTTGAGCTCTTTGATCAGCAGGGCCCGCATCGGTTCGCGGCGCTCCACCTCTTGCCACATCAGACCGGAGATCTGGTGCTCCAGCAATTTGCGGATGCTGGCCATCTCCTTGCGCATCCCCTCCATCTCCTGATCCCGCTGGGCAGGTTGAGGAGCACGCTGGCCGGAGGCAACCCGGGCCTTGGGCTTGGCAGGTTCCGGGGCTGCGCCCCACTGCCCCTGTTCGGCCAAGGTTCTGGGCGCGGCATTGGCAGCAGCCAGACCGGCCGATTGGGTGTTGCCCATTGGCGCCGCACTGCCCGGCTTGAGCTTCTGCTGGCGCGCCAGCAAGGCAGCCAGGGTATCGGCATAATGTTCGTTCTGCTCCTTCGCCGGTGTCGGCTCGGGACGGATCATCTGCCGTGCGGCAGACGAAATATTGACGCTCTCATCGTTCAGCTGACGGCGAACCGGCGCATCTTTGGGCCCCGGAACCTGGGATTGATAATCGACTGCGGCGACTATCTCTACCCCTCCGGTGACTTTTTTGTTGGACATGATGACGGCGTCAGGCCCGAGAGTCTCCTTGACCTCGGCCAGAGCCGTTCGCATGTCCTTGGCAAAAAACCGCTTAATCTTCACCCGTCGTCTCCGCTAACTAGTTCTGCCCCACCGCACTGACGATGCGAATTTGCTTGTCGTCGGGCACTTCCTGATAAGACAGAACGCGCAATCCAGGAATGGCATTCTTCACAAACTTGGCCAGGGTATTGCGCAAGATCCCCGATGTCAGCAGCACGGCAGGTTGACCTTCCAACTCTTGCCGCTGTGTGGCTTCCACCAGCGAACGCTGCATCCGCTCTGCCAGACCCGGTTCAATACCGGCACCATCACCGCCACCTGCCTGCAGGGATTGATGCAATATACGTTCCAATTCCGGCGCCAAGGTAATCACCGGCAGCTCGGGATCCGGGCCTGCAATCTCCTGCACAATCAGGCGACGCAGGGCAATCCGGCAAGCGGCTGTGAGCACGTCCGGGTCCGGACTACGCGGCGCGTATTCAACCAGGGTCTGCAGGATAGTGCGCATATCGCGGATTGGCACGCCTTCATTGAGCAAATTCTGCAATACCTTCACAAGGTTACCCATGCTGATCACTTCCGGCACCAGCCCTTCGACCAGCTTGCTCTGATGTTTGCCAATCATGTCCAGCAGCTGTTGTACCTCGTCATGACCCAGCAACAGAGCAGCATGGTTGGTCAGGATCTGGCTCAGATGGGTAGCCACCACGGTCGCGGTATCCACCACCGTATAACCCAGCGTCTGTGCCTGAGAGACCATCTCCTTGGCAACCCAGACCGCTTCCAGCCCGAAGGCGGGATCCCGGGTGGCTATCCCCTGGATCTGGCCAAATACCTGCCCCGGATTGATGGCCATCTCTTTATCATGGTAGACATTGGCCTCGCCGGTACTGACACCCATCAAGGTGATGCGATATTGGTTTGGCGCCAGATCCAGATTGTCGCGAATGTGCACGGCCGGGACCAGAAAGCCCAGCTCTTGCGATAGTTTCTTGCGTACCCCTTTGATCCGGTTGAGCAGTTCACCACCCTGATTGCGATCCACCAGCGGGATCAGCTGATAGCCTACTTCAAGCCCGATGATATCCACCGGCATCACATCGTCCCAACTCAGCTCTTTCTGCTCATGAGGCTGTTCGGCAGTGGCTGGCAGCAGCTCGCCCTTGGCCGCTTTGGCGGCCGCCAGTTTCTCGCGGCGCAGCAGCCACCAGGCTCCGGCAGCCGAGAGAGCCCCCAAACTCAAGAAGGCAAAATGCGGCATCCCCGGCACCAGTCCCATCATCAGCAGAATGCCGGCAGAGATGATCAGCGCCTTGGGATTGTCAAACAACTGACCCAGTACCGCAGTCCCCATGTCCTGATCGGTATTCTGACGGGTCACTATGATAGCGGCGGCGATGGAGAGCAGCAGGGAGGGGATCTGCGCCACCAGACCGTCACCGATGGCCAGCAGGGTATAGATCTCGGCAGACTCGCTGAAGGTCAGCTGGTGCTGCATCATCCCGATGATGAAGCCACCGATGATGTTGATAAAGAGGATCATGATGCCCGCGATGGCATCCCCTTTGACAAACTTTGAAGCACCGTCCATGGAGCCGTAGAAGTCGGCTTCCTGGGTCACATCCTGGCGACGCTTCTTCGCATCTTCCTGATTGATGAGACCGGCGTTCAAATCAGCATCGATAGCCATCTGTTTGCCCGGCATCGCATCAAGGGTAAAACGGGCACTCACTTCCGCGATCCGCCCGGCACCCTTGGTGATCACCACAAAGTTGATGATCATCAGGATGGTAAAGACGATGATGCCGACCGCATAGTTGCCGCCGATCACCACGTTGCCGAACGCCTCGATCACATGGCCCGCAGCGGCAGTACCATTATGACCTTCCAGCAACACCACCCGGGTCGAGGCGACGTTCAACGCCAACCGCAGCAAGGTAGCGAGCAGCAATACGGTCGGGAAGGCAGCAAATTCTAGGGGACGCCGGGTATAGACGGCCACCAGCAGTATCACGATGGAGAGGGCAATGTTGAAGGAGAAGAGCACATCCAGCATCAACGGCGGGATGGGCAACACCACCATGCCGAGCGCAGCCAATACCAGCAGAGGGGTACCAAGGCCTTTGCCCAATACTCCCCGGTACTCTTTGAACTGGCCCAATACTGCCTTGAATTCCATCGCGCTTCTCAATTTCAACCTGCTGGTGCCAGATTAAAGCAAACATCAAGCCAACAATACAAGATATTGAAATACAATGGATTTATTTTGACTACGTCAGAACTTTGTCATTTGCGATATTCGGTCGGGATGGGGAGATCCTTGGCCAGCGGCTGGGGACGACGCCCCTGACCACGGCGGAATTTCTTGAGCTGGAAAACATAGGCGAGCACCTGGGCAACCGCCGCAAACAGCCCTTCCGGGATCTCGTGGCCCAGCTCGGTTGAGTGGAAGATAGCCCGGGTCAAAGCCGGTGACGGCATGATCGGGATCTCGTACTCTCTGGCTATCTCCCTGATCTTCATTGCAATTTCATCGGTACCCTTGGCCACGACCTTGGGCGCGGCACCGGGTTTGCTCGCATCATACTTGAGCGCCACCGAGTAGTGGGTCGGGTTGGTGATCACCACATCGGCCTTGGGCACATCGCCCATCATCCGGCGCATCGCCATCTGCATCTGCAACTGGCGGATCTTGCCTTTTACCTCGGGCTTGCCTTCGCTGTCCCTGAACTCGTCCTTCACCTCCTGCTTGGTCATCTTGAGCTGACGCATGTGGTTCCACTGCTGGAACGGCACATCGATGGCCACGATGGGAAGCAGGGAGCAGCAAAGAATGATCAACATCCAGAGAAACAGCTCCAGCGCATCGATAATGCCGCCGGGAAATCCCTCCATGGAGAGGTTGAGCAGGTGATTGAACTGGCTGGATAACATCCACCAGGCAAACAGGGTGATGAACACCACCTTGGCGATGGATTTGACCAGCTCGATCAGCGACTGCACCCCGAACATCCGCTTGAGGCCACTGAGCGGACTCAACTTGCTCATCTTGGGCATCATGGCTTCAGTGGAGAAGTTCATCCCCCCCATCAGGGTGTTGCCGATAAAAGCGGCAATTGCCACCAGCGCGAACAATAGCCCCAGCGGAAGCACCAGTTCCCCCAGCAGCGCCGGCACCATGGCGATCATGGCATTGGGATCGAAAGCCTGTTCCCTGTCCAGGGTAAAGCCCATGGTGACGACCTTGATCATGGCGGTCGCCAGCGAGCCCTTGAGCATCAGTAGGCCAAATACCGCCGAGAGCAAAACGCTGGCGGTTCCCAACTCTTTTGAACGTGCAATCTGCCCTTTTTCACGGGCCTGTTGCAGTCGTTTGCCCGTGGGTTGTTCGGTACGTTCCTGGTCGGTATCAGCCATGAGCGCCCCCGAAGCACTGGGTGTTGATCAGCTCGCAGCTGACCTCCTGCACCCGCTCCCACATCATGTCGAAGTGGCCGAGGAACCCGCCGATAGTGAGCCAGAGGATCAGCAGACCCGACATCATGCTGACCGCAAAACCGATACTGAAAATGTTGAGCTGCGGCGCCGCCCGGGTCATGACGCCAAAAGCGAAGTTGATCAGCAGCAGGGCGACGATGGCAGAAAGGGCCATCACCAGTGAGGCCTGATACATCACTCCGAGAAAACCGATCAGGGTACGGATGGCCGGTAAAGTGAGTCCAGCGTCCGACACCGGCAAGGTTTCAAAGCTGAGGATCACCAGCCGCAGCATCACCAGATGGCCGTCCAGCGCCAGAAACACCAGGGTCGCCAGCATCAGATAGAATTGACCCACCACGGGGGCCGACTGGCCATTCATCGGATCCACCAAGGTGGCAAAGCCGAGGCTGGTTTGCATGGCGATGACCTGACCGGCCATCACGAAGCTCTCCATCAGAAACTGGGTCATCAGACCAAGGGCAATACCGATCAGTAGCTGCTGGCCCAATACCAGAAAACTGCCGGCAGAGAAGAGCTCGATAGGGGGCATTTTCGGAAGCAACGGGGCGATCAGAAAGGTGATGGCCAAAGCCAGCCCCATCCGTACCCGCGCAGGGGCGAGGCGGCTGCCAAACACCGCCATCACCATCAGCAGACTGCTCACCCGCGCCAGTGGCCAGAGGATCGAAGACAACCACTCCATGATCAGAGCGGTTGTGTAGGTCATCCCACCACCTCGGGGATTTGGTTCACCATCAGCACGAAGAAGTCCATCAGACTCTGCAAGCCCCAGTGAGCGCCCGCCCCCAGCGCAAATAGCGTCACGATGAGACGGGGCAGAAAGCTCAGGGTCTGTTCGTTGATGGAGGTCGCAGCCTGAAAGATGGCAACGACCAAGCCAATCATCAGGCTGGGCAGGATCACGGCGCACACCATGATGGTCACCAGCCAGAGCGCCTCACGAAAGACGTCGACAAAGGTTTCAGGACTCATGTTCGGGCTCCTTGCGCTCGACCGGCTAACCGGCACCCAGTCCGAAACTGTTGGCCAGCGACCCCAGAATAAGGTTCCAGCCATCCACCATCACAAACAGCATCAGCTTGAAGGGCAGCGAGACGATCATCGGCGAGAGCATCATCATCCCCATCGCCATCAGGATACTGGCGACCACCAGATCGATGACCAAGAACGGCAAGAACAGCATAAAGCCAATCTGGAAGGCGGTTTTCAGCTCGCTGGTGACAAAGGCCGGGATCAACACCCGCAACGGCACATCGGCCGGTTTCTCCACCTGCACGTTGGCGATCTCCATAAAGGTATTGAGATCCTTGATCCGGGTCTGAGCCAACATGAACTGGTGGATGGGCAACTCGGCCCGCTCCAGCGCCTCTTTTGCCTGAATGGTCTCGGCAAGATAGGGCTGCAGCGCCTCATCATTGATGCGATCCAGCACTGGCGACATGATGAAGAACGACATGAACAGGGCGATGCCGATCAACACCTGGTTGGAGGGGCTCTGTTGCAGACCGATCGCCTGACGCAAGATACCCAGCACCACTATGATGCGGGTAAACGAGGTCATCATGATCACCATGGCCGGCAAGAAGGAGAGCGCTGTCATCAGCGCCAGCACTTGCAGGGTCAGGCTGTATTCCTGAGAGCCATCCCCCATGGTCTTGACGGTCACCGCCGACATGGCATCCTGTGCCAGCGCGGGCCAAGAGCAGAACAGGGGGATCAGCAGGCCGACCAGCAGCCCTGTTTTCAGCAATAAGCCGTTAGCTTTTTTCATGCTTGCCCATCAATTTGCCAAGCTGCTGTGAAAACGCCTGCGGCTGATTTTCATCCAGCGGCTGTTCCAGTCGATAGAGGAAGTTGACCTGCTGCGGCGTTACGCCGACCAGCAACTGCTGTTCCCCTACCTTGACCACCAGCAGCTTCTCTTTGTAACCCACCGGCAACGAGGCGATGACCCGCATCTGGCCGCCCCCCATAGCGGTCGCCAGCTTGCTCTTCTTGAGCAGAAAGCCCAGCACCAGAATGAGGCCGATCACCATCAGACTGGAGAGCAACCAGGAGCTCAGAGTGGGCGCATTGGCGGATGCCACTGTCTCGGCAAAGGCCGGAACAGGCAGTAATAACAACAGAAGGCGCGTCATTTGAGCTTCTTGATCCGTTCAATCTGGCTGATAACATCGGTCAGACGAATACCGAACTTGTCGTTCACCACCACCACCTCGCCGTGAGCGATCAGGGTACCGTTGACCAATACGTCCAGCGGCTCGCCTGCAACGCGATCCAGCTCTACCACCGAGCCCTGGTTCAGCTGCAGCAGGTTGCGAATGCTGATCTGGCTGCGGCCCACTTCCATGGCAATGGTGACCGGGATATCGAGAATGGTGTCGAGCTTGCGTCGCTCCTCGGCACTGATGGGGGCATCGTCGGTCAGCTCCTCAAGCGGGGCTGGCTTGGCTTCAGCAATCACCTGTTCTTCCAGCGCCGCAGCCCAGGCATCAGCCATCAAATCCTCTTCCTCAGTTCCGCTCATCTTGTTTCCTTATGCTACTTCGTGACCGTTTACCGCAATAAACCGTCGATTATCGCTGTTGATCTTCTATGCTGCGCTCGAGCTCTTCCAGCTCGGCCTCGCCATCAATTCGTACCCCGCCGCGGGTCACCAGATGCATCTCTGTCTTGACCCCTTCCGGGCGCTTGAGCTTGTCGGTGATCTTGAGCGCCACATTGTCCTTGGTGCGGCCCATCTTGGCATGGAAAGTGGGCAAATCTTCCACATAGACCAGCAGATTTTCCGGCATCTCGACCGGGATGATATCGCCGGGTCGCAGCTCCATCAGTTCACGCAGGGTAAGTTCGGTCTCCAGCAGCTTGGCGCGCAGACCAACCTTGACGTCCATGATCTCGTCACGCAGCGCCTTGCTCCAGCGCACGTCGGTATCACCCTTGTCACTCTGCACACCGGCATCCAGCAGTTCGCGGATCGGCTCCAGCATGGAGTAGGGCATCGCCACGTGGAAGTCGCCGCCACCGCCATCGAGCTCGATGTGGAACGAGCTGACCACGATCACCTCGGTCGGGCTGACGATGTTGGCCATCGCCGGGTTCACCTCGGAGTCGAGATACTCGAAGCCCACGTCCATCACCGGCGCCCAGGCATCCTTGTAATCCTCGAACACCAGTTTGAGCAGCATCTGGATGATCCGCCGCTCGGTCGGGGTGAACTCGCGCCCTTCAATCTTGGCGTGATAACGGCCATCGCCACCGAAGAAGTTCTCCACCAGGATGAAGACCAGCCGGGCCTCCATGGTGATGAGCGCCGTCCCCTTGAGCGGGCGGAAGCGCACCATGTTGAGACTGGTCGGTACAAACAGGGTATGGACATACTCGCCAAACTTGAGCATCTGCACGCCGTTGATGGAGACCTCGGCGGTGCGACGCATCATGTTGAACAGGCTGATCCGCATATGGCGGGCGAAACGTTCGTTCACCAGCTCCAGCGTCGGCATGCGACCACGGACGATGCGGTCTTGGGAGGAGAAGTCAAACTGGGCAACGCCGGGATCCCCCGCCGAGCCTATCTCTTCCTCTTCGACATCATCGACACCGTGCAAGAGGGCATCAATTTCGTCCTGACTTAACAGATCGCTCACGCTTCCACCTACTGCATCACAAAGCCGGTAAACAGCACTTGTTCGATAACGGGGGAAGAGACCAGGTCCTTGAGCACCCGACGGCACTCTTCCAGTGAATCCTTGCGCAGCTTCTCTTTACCTTCGAAGGTCATCAGCTGTTCGGCACTGGCTGCACTGAATACCCGCAGCAAGGTACCTTCAATCAGGGGGATATTCTGTTTGGCCAGCGTTTCATCGGCAGCACCGCGCACCATCAGCTGGATCTTGATCTGCACCAGTCGATCCCGCTGGGCACCCGCGACGTTAAAGACAAAGGGTCGTGGCATCCCCACATACAGGGAGGGTTGAGGCGCTTCCACCTTGGGCTTGCCCTCTGCACCCTCCGCCGTTTCAGCGGGCGGTTTCTCCGAACCGGAGAGCATCAGGAAGGCACCAGCACCGCCACCGCCCAGCAAAATAACCGCCAGGGCAATGATAATGATCAGCTTCTTTTTCTTGCCCGCAGCCGGGTCTTTTAGCGTCAACTCGTTATCGTCAGCCATCCCTTGTCCACCCTAGTCTCAAACTTGTTCGATATCATAAACTTACTCGGGATTGCATCAAGCATAGAAATCAATTCCGGAACCGTTTGTCGATTCCACCAGCAAACTGAGGTTGGCAGTGGTGGGTTCACCCTCAACCAGCCCGTTACCGGCATGTGACTGACCGCCACTCTGACCCTGCTGCCCCTGCCCGCTAAAGGTAGGCTGACCCTGTTGTTGCTGTTGCTGCGACTGCTGTTGAACCTGCGTCTGGCCAAGCTGGATCCCCTGCCCTGCCAACATGTCACGCAGCCGGGGCATCGCCTGCTCCAGCATCTCGCGGGTCTGTCCATGTTGTACCACGAAATGGACGTTGGCCTGGCTGTCGGCCCCAATCTGGATCTGGATCTTCATCTTGCCAAGGCCGAGGGGGTCGAGCTGAATTTCCGCCTGTTGCAGTTTTTCGGCCAGCATCACGTTGACCTTCTGGTGCAATTCGGCAGGCGCTTCCTGACTGGCCAGCTTCAAATGGGGTAAATTCTGCGGTTCACGGCGCAGCATGCCCTCGGTGGCGGGCGCCCGGCTGTCGGCCACCTGGGGTTGGGGCTGACTGTTCTGGCCATGCTGTACGGTCTGGCTCTGGCTGCTCTCGCTGCTCGATGTCGTAGTGACAAGACTCTTCTCCGCCTCACCGGCCTTCGGTTTCACCTCCAGCTGCACCGCTTTGCGCACCTCGTCGGTGCCCGTCACTTCCATCTGCTTGATACCGGCTGAAATGCTCGACAGCGGCGCTTGCGGCCCCTGAGATTCGGCCTGCGCCAACATCTGCTGCGGCGCCACCATCACGGGCGCGGCAGCGCTATCGGTCTGAGTCGTGGTATTTGACGTCACGCTGCTCTGGGCTGCGGCACTTTGCGCCGTCGTCACGTTAGCCGAACCTTGATTGGTTACTGTGGTAGTGGCTGGCTGCTGACTTCCCTCGGCGGCACTCTTTTCTGCCCCCTTGCCAGCCGCACCACTGTCCTCTGCGGTGGTGGCAGTGGTTACGGTGCCCACATCAGGTTGCTTGAGCCCCTCACTGAATGCCTTGAGCGCAGCCCCCTGAGTCGCGGCTTGCGCCGTCTGTCCCTTGCTGGTCACGGCGCTGCTGGCAGCGGAGTCGGATTTGCTGTCGTCCGTTTCTTTTGTTGCGAGTGACTCAGCGGGTTTGGTGCTACTGGCCGACTCATCGACCGGCAGCACCTTGGCCAGCTGGGCCATCCGCTCAGCCCCCGTGAGGGGCTTGGTGTGCTTGCCATCCGCGGGGGTTTCTCCCTTGGCAGAGGCTTTCTCCCCGGACTGCTCATCCGCAGTGGTCGCGGCTTTCTCTCCCTCAGAGGAGAGGGCCGCGGGGGAGAGAACGGCGGAGGATGCGTCGCCCTGCACCACCACTCGCGCCGCAGAGGGCGATACGGTGGTTTCAGGAGTCGATTGGGAGGTCGTGGCCAGCGGCGATTGCGCCTCGGTCTGAGCGGCAAGCTGGCGGGCGATCCTGGCTGCGGCAGGGGCCAGCTCGCGTTCATCAAGCGCAATGCCCTCCTGCTCACCCTCTTGCGGCAACGGATTGCCGTCTAGCGCAGTGGCGCTCTGTTGGGCCGCCACCGCCAGCTGGGGAGTCACTAGCGAGGTATCGAGCTTGAGGGAGTCTTGCAGACGCAGCAGAAAGTCGGTGGCGGGAACCTCTTCAACCTTACTGTCGGTGTCAGGATCCTGCTCCTTGCTGGCCTCCTCGTTGGGAGAGGCGCTCTCGGTCGCCAAAGATTTGGCTGATCGGACATTGTTATCGCCCTGACTGGCCTCGGCGGCGCCCTGTTCGCAGTTCTGAGCCTTGGCAATCAGGGTAGCGAAATCCCCCTTGCTGTCACTGCCCGCCCCCCCATCGATGATTTTGCTCTCGACGGAACCGCTCAGAGGCGCTTTGTCCAACCCGTTGGCCGGAGCCGAAGGCGTTTGTGTCAACAGTGTCTGCATCATGATGGGATCCCTGAATTCTGGTGGCCCCCAAAGAGTTGGCCGCCGACAATGTCCAGATCAAAGCAAGTTACAGGCCAGATTGATGAAAGCGCCGCAACATGGCGTACTCATCCAGCATCTTCTGCTCCTGACGCTGGGCTTTCTGCTGCTCGCGGCTCGCCTGCTTCTCCAGCAGCAGCTCTACCGCCTTGCGCCGCTGCTGGGCCGCCAGCCACTCTTCACGGCGCAGCTCCAGCGCCTGACGCACCTGCAGCACCCCTTCGTACTGCTGGGTCGCCGCCTGTTCGAGCTTGTTGATAAAGGCGTGATACTGGCTGTTTTGCTGGGGCGAGATCCCCTGCAGGCCGCGATCGGTCCACTGCTGGTGATAGATCTGGCGGTACTGGTTGAGGGCATTTTGCTGTTCCATGAACAGCTTGAGATCCTGCTGCGCCTTCACCAGCGCCAGCGCACACTGTTGCTCCGCCTCCACCAACCGTTCGGCCAACAACACCAGTCCTCTACTCATCGTCGACCTCTCTGTTACCGTCCATCATCAGCGCATCAATGGCATCGCCACCATCTGCAAGGCTTGCAGGCCATCATCGTAGTGAATGACCTCACGCATACCCTGCTGCAAGAACTGATCCAGATAGGGTTTTTGAATGATGGCGCGGTCGATGCGCGGATCGGAGCCCTGACTGTAGGCACCGATGGTGATGAGATCACGGTTCTGCTGATAGAGGGAGTAGAACTGCTTGAGAGTGCGCGCCAGATCCATATGTTCCGGCGAAGTGACCATGGGCATGACCCGGCTGATGGACTTCTCGATATCGATGGCTGGATAGTGGCCCGCATCGGCCAGCTCGCGCGACAGCACGATATGGCCATCGAGGATCGCCCGCGCCGCATCGGCAATGGGGTCTTGCAGGTCATCCCCCTCGGTCAGCACGGTGAAGAAAGCGGTGATGGAGCCCTGACCATCACTGCCGTTACCCGCCCGCTCCACCAGCGCCGGTAATTTGGCAAATACCGACGGTGGATAGCCCTTGGTCGCTGGCGGCTCGCCCACCGCCAGCGCGATTTCACGCTGGGCCTGGGCGTAACGGGTCAGTGAATCCATCAAGAGCAGCACATTAAGCCCCTGATCGCGAAAATACTCGGCAATGGCCAGCGCCGTTTCACACCCCTTGAGCCGCATCAGCGGCGAGGCATCGGCGGGAGCCGCCACCACCACGGAGCGGGCACGCCCCTCCTCTCCCAGAATATCTTCAATAAACTCTTTCACTTCCCGGCCCCGTTCACCGATGAGGCCGACCACCACCACATCCGCCACCGAGCCGCGGGTCATCATGCCCAGCAACACCGATTTACCAACACCGGAACCGGCAAACAACCCCATCCGCTGGCCCTGACCGACCGTCAGCACGGCGTTGATGGCGCGAACCCCCACATCCATCGGCTGATGGATCGGACGGCGAGAGAGCGGATTGATGCGATGCTGGGCAAACTGCACGGTCTGGGAGGAGAGAATGGGGCCGAGGCCATCGAGTGGCTGACCGATGCCGTCGATGACCCGGCCAAGCAGGTTCATGCCAACCGGAATGCCGTGCTCTTCGGTGATGGGCACCACCCGGGCGCCGGGGATCACCCCCTTGAGCTGTTCGCTCGGCATCAGAAACAGGCGATCGCCGGAGAAGCCCACTACTTCTGCTTCCAGCATGCCGTCCTGGGTATCGATCCGGCAGAGCGCACCTATGGCGGCGCGGCAACCGATGGCTTCGAGGGTCAGCCCCACCACCCGGGTCAATTTGCCGGCAACCGGTGGTTTGGGGGCGCTGTCGCGTACCTTGTACCCTTGCAACCGGTTCAGTAGCGAGCCGCTCATCTGGCCTCCTGGAAGCTAAAAAGTGCAGCCGGACAGCAACGTCCGGCATCGGTTATGGGCGTGAGTCCTGCGAAGCCGGTTTCTGCGACGCATTGTCCCGCAAGAAGTTGCGCAGCAACTGATCGATGCGACCGGAGAGGGTCAGATCGATGCTGGAGAGCTCGGTAGCCAGTTGCAGATCGCCGGGGGAAAGGGTGGGATCGCTTTGCAATCGCCAGTGGCGCTTGGCGCACTCTTCGGCGCCAAATGCCTGTTCGATTCGCGCTATATCGTCGGGATGCAACATCAGAGTCACCCCCTGTTCGGCGGCAGGCAGCAAGGCCAGCCCCTCTTTAAGCGCCTCCAGCAGAATGCGGGGGGAGGTCTCCGCTTCGTGACGAATAAGCGCGCGGGCCAGTTGCATCACCAGCGAGACCAACTGCTGCTCCACCGCCTGATCCAACTCGTTAAGCGGATTGGCAAGGCGGGCGGCGAGCCCCTGCCAGTGGGCGATCTCCTGCTCCACCAGCTCGCGGCCCATGGCCAGCCCCTCCTCGCGCCCCTGTTCGAGACCGGCAGAGTGGCCCTGTTGCAAGCCTTCCAGCTTGCCCTCTTCCATCCCTTTGGCATAACCGGACTCGCGCCCCTCGGCCATCCCCTCTTCCCAGGCGGCCTGACGGATCGCGTCAAGCTCTTCGGCGGTGATGCTCGGGGCCGGCTCCTGTTCGGGCTCCGGCTCCACCACCTCCTCTTCCTGCTGATACCAGTCAGGGGCCAGACCAAGAGCATTGGTAGGCGCTCCCGCCTCTACCTCGACCTCCATCTCGGGCCAGCCCCAGGTCTCAACCCGGGCATCATCGCCCTCGGGGCGCACATACCCACGCAGTTTGTTGTTCATGCTTTGCGCGGCTCCTCACCACTGCCTGATGCGGGTTTGGCATCGCAATTCGGTTTATGGGCCATGGCTTAGAGGAACTCCTCGCCGCCACCGGCACCCAGCATGATTTCGCCAGCATCCGCCAGACGACGGGCGATGGAGAGGATCTCTTTCTGGGCCGCTTCCACTTCGGAGACCCGGATCGGCCCCATGGCCTCCAGATCGTCCGCCAGCATTTCGGCCGCCCGTTTGGACATGTTCTTGAAGATCTTCTCGCGCATCTGATCGTCGGAGCCCTTGAGGGCGCGTTGCAGCAGATCCCCCGGCACTTCCCGCAGCATGGTCTGGATGCCGCGATCGTCCACATCAATGAGGTTTTCGAACACGAACATCAAATCCTGGATCTGCTGGCTCATCTCTTCGTCCGACTCGCGGATGGAGTCCATCAACTGGCCTTCGATATTGGTATCCAGATAGTTCATGATGTTGGCGGCAGCCTTCAGGCCGCCCATCTTGGCTGCCTGAGCACCAGCGGCACCGGCGAACTGTTTCTCCATGATGTCGTTCAACTCTTGCAGTGCCGCCGGTTGTACCTCTTCGAGGTTGGCAATACGCATCACCAGATCCAGACGCACCTGCTCCGGGAACTGGCTCAGGATCTCGGCGGATTGCTCCGGCTCCAGATAGGAGAGCACGATAGTCTGGATCTGCGGGTGTTCGTTCTGGATGATGCTGGCCACCTGACGGGCATCCATCCACTTGAGCGAATCGAGGCCGCGGGCGCCGGAACCGAGAATGATCTGGTCCACCAGGTTGCTCGCCTTGTCCTCGCCAAGGGCCGCCACCAGTGCCTTGCGCACGAAGTCTTCGCTGCCGATACCGATGTTGGTGTACTTCTGGATATCGTCGATGAATTGACGGTGCACCGCCGCCACCCGATCGTGACTGAAGTCGGACATGGAGGCCATCGACATACCGAGCCGCTGCACCTGCTTGGGCTCGAGATGACGGAAGATCTGGGCGGCATCCTCTTCATTGAGGCTCAGCATCAACACCGCAGCCATCTCCATCCCCGACATCTGGTCGAGGATCTGGCGCTGACTGTCAGTGATGTCATTGCCGGTGACTTGACTCTTCTTTTCTTCAGGCATCTTTGTTCGTTACCCATTCTTTAATGACCTGAGCGGCCAGATCCGGCTCGTTCGCTACCAGCGCACGCACCGCCTTGAGCAAGTCTTCGTCACGGTGCAGATCCGGCAGTTTCAGCTGGCCATCGCGTACACCAAATACCTGATCGTTCTCGACTTGTGCTGACAGCAGGCTCAACTCGTCGTCGCCACCCAGTACGGTGTGGTTGTCGAAATCCACTTCCCCTTCCGGTTTGGCATCCGGGTAGAGCAGTCGCTTGAGCATGGGGCGAACCACGGTGACGATCAAGACGATGATCACCAGTACCGAGGCGGCAATCCGCACCGCACGCCAGAACCAGGGCTGATCGTAGAGCGGCACCTCGGCCACGGTATCCAGCTCTGGACGATTGAACGGAATCGCGACCACCTCAAGGGTATCACCGCGGGTCACATCAAAGCCAAGGCCACCGCTCAGCAAACGGCGCAATGTATCGAGTTCTGCCTGGGTGCGCGCCTCACGAGTCACGGCCCCGTCGGCACCGGGTACCGCTTTGTAATCCACGGCAACCGAGACGGTCATGCGGCGAATGCCACCCATCTGGCGACGGGTATGGCTGACGGTGGTATCCAGCTCGAAGTTGCGAGTCGCCTCTTTGCGGGAACGGCCAGAAGCGGCAGCGCTGGCACCATCACCACCGGTCGCCTCCTCGGGAATATTGGAGGCGGCAGGGGGCTGGTTGGAGAGTGCACCAGGCACACCACCGTTGCTGCCGCTGGCGCTGTTCTCTTCCATGGTCATCTCGGAGCGCACAGCAGGCAGGTCCGGGTTGTAAGTCTTGCGGGTCTGCTCCTGCTGGGAGAAGTCGAGGGAGAGATCCACTTCCGCCGTATAGTTGTCGGCCCCCAGCACCGGGATCAGGATGGCGTCAATTTTTTGTTTGTACTCCAGCTCCTGCTTCTGCTGCATGGCAAACTCTTTGCGAGTCTGGGCCGAGATCGGGTCTTGCGAGCCGGAGTTGAGCAGGCGGCCATTCTGGTCGGTGACGGTCACCCGGGTCGGCTCAAGGCCGTGTACCGCAGAGGCCACCATATCGACGATGGAGTCCACCTCCCCCTGCCCCAGCGCCGCCCCTTTCAGGTTGAGCACCACGGTGGCACTGGGTTTGCGTTCGTTGCGGGCAAACACGTTGTCTTTCGGGATAGCCAGCAGCACCTGGGCCTTGGCCACATTCTGGAACTGTTCGATGGCGCTCGCCAGCTGGCGCTCGCGGCTCAGCTTCAGACGTTCACTCTCCATCCGCTGGCTGACGCCGAAACTGGAATCTTTCAGCAGGATATCTTCACCACCGATGTTGCTATCGGTGGCATTGGCAAGACCGGCACGGGTCAGGGCCAGTTGGATAGTGGGGTAGCTTTCGGCGTTGACCAGCACGCTCTTGCCATCTACCTCGTAGGGGATCTTCTGCTGATCGAGGAAGTCGAGAGTCTTCACCAGCTCCTGGGTGGTGTAGGTGCCGAGGGGACGCATGTCCGGCTCCTTGCCCCACAGCAGGATAAACACCGCAATGGCCAGACAGATGGCAAGCCCCAGGATCAGGGTGATTTGCCGCAGCACATCGGTGTTGGACAGGAAGCCCAGCGCCGAACTCTTCTGCTCATTTTCATCGAGGGCGGCGGTGCCCTCATCGTTTATCAGCAGATCGCCGTTTTGGTCAGTAGCCACGATTTATGTCCTTATTGCTGACATGTTCATGATGTTCAGTCGTCATGGTTTATTGGCGTCGCTTATACCGGCATGTTCATGATGGTTTTGTAGGCATCGACCATCTTGTTGCGTACATGTACCGTGGCTTCAAAGGCGATGGACGATTTTTGGCCCGCGATCATCACCTCGGCCAGATCCACCGACTTGTCGCCCATATCGAAACGGGTACGCAGGTCATTGGCGGCCCCTTGCAGCTCGTTGACGTTGCCAAGCGCCTGTTGCAGCAGCAGACCAAAGTCGGAGGTTACCTGACGACCGGGTTGTGCCAGCGGCGTTGCGCCTGCTTCGATCTTGAGCGCCTGCATCTCTTGCATCAGGCTGCTTGCACTAATTTCCATTTTCCATCCCCAGACAAATCATTGACGCTGACTGGCTTAAAGCAATAAAAGTGCCAATCAGGAAAAATACTCTCAAGCCAGGGGAATAGGGTATTCGCAGAGCTCTGATGAGGAACCCGCATCACTCACGGGCGCGGTACGCCATCCTCACCAAATAACAGCCTCAGATAGCTAAGATGCAGATCGTAATGTTCTCCGGCGGGTAGTTTGACCAGCACTTCATCGTGAAGGTAACCCGCACGGCTCACTGCCCGTTCGGGCGAGATCAATCCCTCCTTCACCAGCCTGGCGACAATCGCCTGCGCCAGGGCCATCGTCGCCTCATCGGCCTGCCCCCAGCCAACATGCCCCCGGTATTCCGATCCTGCCGGGCCGGGTTCGAGGGGAAAGACCTGTTCCCCCTTGACCCAGAAGGCCATGGGGATGCCATCCTGCAGACGCAGATAGATACTCTGCTTGTCCCACTCTCGACTCGGGCTCATCGCCATCCCACCCGGTTCCGTTGCTTGTACCATGCCACTCTCCTTGTTCAGTTGATAAATCTTGCTGGCGCCCACGTAAAAGAGGGCCAGTGGCCCTCTTTTACTGCAAGTTGCTGCGTTTAAACAGATAGCAACTCACTGTGAACAAAGAAAAATTTGCGATCGCTCAAAGCACGATCAATTACTGGGTCAGATCCTTGTCGATCCAGTATTTGGAGCCGGAGATATTGGCATCAAACAACAGGCCCTTCTCGCCAATCTGGTAGATGGCCATGCCGCCATTGTATTTGGCGGTCAGCTCGGCGCTCTCCTTGCCGGCCACCACACCCACTTCGGAGGTAGCTTCCCACCCCTGGGTCACGAAGGCATCGAATCTGGCCTTGTCTTCAAACAGGATCACCTGCTGATAGAACTTGCCACCAATCCCTGCAGCCAGACCTGCGCCAAACATCTTCATATAGGTGTGCTTGCCGGTTTTGCGATTGACTGCCACCCCGGCCCCCTGATTGGTATGCAGCATCAGGGAGAACTTGCGCGAATCGAACACTGCATAGCCATAAGCCTTGTCAAACAACAACTTGGCTGATGGCTGCTCGTTGAACAACCGGATCAGCGCAATGTCGGCCATGGTATTGAGCGCGATCCTCGCCTCTTTCGCCGTCTTGGGGTTGAGCATCTCGTTGAGCTCCTTGTCGGCTGCCTTCAGCCACTCCTTGCCGGTCGCGATGCTCTTGTCGGTCCAGACCCCGGCGGTATTGAACGCCTCTTCACCCCATGCAGAGATGGAAGCCCAGCTCTTTTTGGAAAAATCGCTGACATCCTGCCACACCTCCTTGCTGGTCTCGCTCACTGCCGCTCCGAGATCGGACGCTGCGGCCTTGAGCTTGGCCCAGTCGGCATAACAGGGTGAGAAGGCCAGACTCAGTGACAAGGCCAGCAACCAGTTACGCTTGTTCATTTTTTCACTCCCGTATTGTCGAGTGTCTGGGTTACCTGGTGCGATCACCTACAACAGGCTACCCGCTGAAAATCACTCCCGCATTATCGGAAGGGGAATCTGGTTAAGCAATCATTGAGTCCTGTTTATCCCGCAACAGCCCGACAGCAGTTAACAAAAAGGCTGCTCATCAAAGAGGAGCAGCCTTGTTAAGCACAGTAAAACCGGACGGGCTTATTCGACCATCATCACCTTGCAGGTGTTGGTACTACCCACGGTTTCCATCTTGTCACCGTGAGTCAGCAGCACCATGTCACCGCTTTGCAGCAGCCCCTTCTCCTTGAGCACGGCCAGCGCGTCGCGGCACACTTCGTAGACCGGTTTGGCCTCGTCACCGTCAAACATCACCGGAGTGACGCCACGGTAGAGATTGGTCCAGGCCAGGGTCTTGTTGTGGGGAGACATGGCGAAGATCGGTAGACCGGAACTGATACGGGACATCAGCAGCGGGGTGGTACCGGATTCGGTCAGTGCCACGATCGCCTTGACCCCTTCCAGGTGGTTGGCCGCATACATGGTGGACATGGCCACAGCCTCTTCTACCGAGGTGAAGGTGTAGCTCATGCGGTGGTTGGAGACGTTCAGGCTCGGGTGCTTCTCGGCACCGACACAGACGCTCGCCATGGAGGTCACGGTCTCGATGGGGAACTGACCGGCAGCAGTCTCGGCAGAGAGCATCACCGCATCGGTACCATCCAGCACGGCGTTGGCCACGTCCATGACCTCTGCACGAGTCGGCAGCGGCGCATTGATCATCGACTCCATCATCTGGGTCGCGGTGATCACCACACGGTTGAGACGACGGGAGTGGCGGATCAGCTTCTTCTGTACGCCAACCAGCTCGGGGTCACCGATCTCGACCCCCAGATCGCCACGGGCGACCATCACAGCATCGGAACCGAGGATGATGTCTTCCATCGCCTCATCGGTGGCGACGGTTTCGGCGCGCTCAACCTTGGCCACGATCTTGGCATTGGAACCGGCTTCGCGGGCCAGCTCGCGGGCGTAGCGCAGATCATCGCCACAGCGCGGGAAGGAGACAGCCAGATAGTCCACATTCATGCGGGCAGCAGTCTTGATGTCTTCCTTGTCTTTCTCGGTCAGGGCCGGAGCGGAGAGGCCGCCCCCTTTCTTGTTGATGCCCTTGTTGTTGGAGAGCGGCCCGGCCACGGTCACCGTGGTGTGAATTCGGGTGCCTTCAACCTGCTCGACCTTCAGTTGCACACGGCCATCGTCCAGCAGCAGGATGTCGCCCTGTACCACATCGTCTGGCAGGCTCTTGTAGTCGATACCGACCTGCTCCTGACAACCTTCACCCTTGCCGAGTGCAGCGTCGAGAATAAACTTGTCACCGATGGCCAGATAAATTTTGCCATCCTTGAAAGTGGAAACACGGATTTTCGGGCCTTGCAGATCCCCCATGATGGCGACGTGACGACCGAGCTTGGCAGCGATGTCACGCACCTGATTGGCGCGCAGGATATGGTCTTCAGCAGTGCCGTGAGAGAAGTTCATCCGCACCATGTCGGCCCCGGCGCGGATGATCCCTTCGAGGATCCCTTCGCGGTCGGTAGCCGGACCGAGTGTGGTTACAATCTTTGTACGTCTAGGCATGAAAGACTCCAATATGAAGTTGATATGACTTGAGATTCTGCCCCATCAAGCCCATGGCTCGATGCACCCGTTTACAAACCATCTGGGTGGTTTTTGTTATTAAATTACAATACTACACCAAGGCGGGTGGCATAGACAGTCGGGGGCCGGAGCCCCCGACTGTTCAGGAAGAGTGCGGGGTTTCGAAGCGGGATTCGCGCAATCCCTCTTTTACTTTCTTCAGATTTTCGCGAAATTTCATCCCCCGGCGCAGGGTAAAACCGGTCGCCAACACATCCACCAGCGCCAGCTGGGCGATACGGGATGCCATCGGCATATAGACATCGGTATCTTCCGGCACATCCATGGAGAGCACCAGATTGCACTCGCGGGCCAGCGGGGAATCCTTGGCGGTCATGCCGATCACGGTAGCGTCGTTCTCGCGGGCCAGCGCGGCGATCTCGACCAACGCCTTGGTGCGGCCGGTGTGGGAGATGAGCACCACCACATCCCCTTCGCTGCTGTTGATGCAGCTCATGCGCATCATGACGATATCGTCAAAGCTCACTACCGGAATGTTGAAGCGAAAGAATTTGTTCTGGGCATCGCGGGCAACGGCGGAGGAGGCACCAAGGCCGAAGAAGCTGATCTTCTTGGACTGGGTCAGGATATCGACGCAGCGGTTGATAGCGGAGATATCCAGGCTGTTTTTGGCGGCATCCAGACAAGCCATGGTGGATTCGAAAATCTTGGCGGTATAGGTATCCGGCCCATCTTCCGCTTCCACATGACGATTTACGTAAGGGGTGCCATTGGCCAGGCTCTGGGCCAGATGAAGTTTGAAATCGGGAAAGCCTTTGGTATCGAGACGGCGGCAAAAGCGGTTGACGGTCGGTTCACTGACGTCGGCCATCTTGGCCAGGGCGGCGATGCTGGAGTGGATAGCGGTCTGGGGAGACGCCAGGATCACCTCGGCAACCTTGCGTTCTGATTTACTGAAACTTTCCAAGTTGTTCGTAATTTTATCAAGGGTATTCATCATCACCACCAGGCGTTTTTGTAATTTAGCTTCAGTGTCTTTGCACTCAATCTACGGCTAAGCAGGTTTCCAATCAAGCTAAGGACTATACAAGACAAGCGGTTATGGCCACTAACGCCTGCCATACAAAGTATGACTCATCTCTAATTATTTCGTACTTTTCGTTACAAAACGTCACCTTGCCGTGAAAGCGCTTACAAATGTTGCAAAGCAACAACACTGTGAGCAGGCGCACGTTTGTATCGATCCGGCGGGTGAGCGGGGCCCGGCTCGGATAGAATGGGCCGTCATAATCCAACAATAATCTCGGGACACCACGGTCGTCCCCATCCTGTAACGAAGGAGTTGTTATGCAGCATACCCATGCGCTGGTCGGCGATGTCGGCGGCACCAATGCGCGTCTGGCCCTGTGTGAGCTGGCCACCGGTACTATCTCTCAGGCAAAGACCTACTCAGGTCTGGCCCATCCCAGCCTTGAAGCCGTGGTACGTCTCTATCTGGACGAACACAAGGTAGCGGTGGGTGAAGCCTGCATCGCCATCGCCTGCCCCATCAACGGTGACTGGGTCGCCATGACCAACCACAGCTGGGAGTTCTCCATCAGCGAGATGCAGAGCAATCTCGGGCTGGCTCGCCTGCAGGTGATCAACGACTTCACCGCCGTCTCGATGGCGGTGCCGGTACTGGCTGAATCGGATCGAATTCAGCTGGGTGGCGCGGCGCCGGTGGCTGGCAAACCCATCGCCATCTATGGCGCGGGCACCGGCCTTGGGGTCGCGCATCTGGTCAAGGCGGGCGAGCAGTGGCTGAGTCTGCCGGGTGAAGGGGGTCATGTGGATTTTGCCGCCAACAGCGAAGAGGAAGATGCGGTGCTGCAGGTGATGCGTGGCGAACTGGGTCATGTCTCGGCCGAGCGTTTCCTCTCCGGCCCGGGTCTGGTCAATCTCTATCGCGGGCTGGTGAAATCCGATGGCCGTGAGCCCGAACCGTTTGCCCCCAAAGACATTACCGAGCGCGCACTGGCCGGGGAGTGCCTCGATTGCCGTCGCACCCTGAGCCTGTTCTGCGTGCTGATGGGCCGCTTTGCCGGCAATCTGGCCCTCAATATGGGCACCTTTGGCGGCGTCTATATCGCAGGTGGCATAGTGCCGCGCTTCCAGGAGTTCTTTACCGGTTCCGGTTTCCGAGTCGCCTTTGAAGACAAGGGGCGCTTCAAGTCCTACCTCAAGGCGATCCCGGTGTTCCTGATCACCCATGAAGGGCCGGGGCTGCTCGGTGCGGGCGCTTACTTGCGCCAGTCGATGGGGATCACTATCTGATTGAAGAGGGGAACGAGGCGGGATGATCCATGGTTCAGCCTCGATTCAGTGTGAATGGCATAAAGTAGCCGCACGTAACCAAGAGTGTTGTGCTTCACAAGGAGTGGAAAGCGACTCTCATCCGCTGGATACGTTTGTCACCTGACAAGCCTGAACTGTTTCAACCGGCCTTTTGGCCGGTTTTTTTTTACGTCTGATATCCGGGATTACTGGGCCAGTGCCTTCAGCTGCGTCTTGTCGGGGGGGTTATTCCAGTCGATGGGGCCATGGGTAAAACGGTACTGCAACCGTGGCAGGCTGGTCTCCAGCCACTCTTCCCGAAAATAGGCATAACCCTGATCCCAATCCGGATCATTGGCCCAACCGCTCTGGAGGAAGTAGAGGCGAGTGCCCTGCCCTTCCGGCACAAAACGCAGGCAAACCTGAGTCTTTTGCTGGCGGATATGGGGCAGGCTGGGCGGGAAATTCCAGCTGAAACTGAGCAGGTCATAGGGCATGACGGCCATGACCCGGCACCCTTCGCTGCCACGCTCACCCAAGGGAGCATCAGGCCTGAAGTAGATCTCGAAAGGGCCATTCGGTTCGGCCACCATCAAACATTCGGGAGCCAGAAAGCTGCGCAGACCGCTCTCGGTGGTCCAGGCGTGCCAGACATCGTCTATGTGCGCCGGAACAAAAATGTTGCCTTCAATCTGTTTATTGTCCATAAATCAGCGATCCTCAAGCCATCCATACATGGGACTCCGGCAGTATAGCCCCATGGCAAATACAATGGACAGAGCTTAATCACACCCTTGTCATTTGCATCAGATTAAGCTGCCGCCAGGCGGTTGCCTCAGCGAACAGTGACTTGACCCGGGAGGTCATCATGATCCGGCTCATGGAAGAACAAGACATTCCCCAACTGGCCCGGCTGTTTTTAAAGAGCCGCCGCCACACCTTTCACTGGGTCGATCCCGCCCGCTTCCAGCTCGAGGATTTCGAGGAACAGACCAAAGGTGAACAGGTGTGGGTAGCCGAACAGGGGGGCAATATCTGCGGGTTTATCGCCATCTGGCAGCCCGATCACTTCGTCCATCACCTCTATGTGTCAAGCGACTGGCACGGTCAGGGGATCGGGCGCGCCCTGCTTGAGCGGGGCCTCGCTGATTCGCCACGCGGCTCGCTCAAGGTGGCGACCCGCAATACGGCGGCATTAGCCTTCTACCATCGACTGGGCTGGCAAAACAGTGACGAGACCGGCCACTGCGAGGTCACCGGCCCCTGGTGCAAACTGCTCAGAAACTAGCAAGTCACCCCGCGCCTGCGCTTTGCGGTTGAACAGGCACCAGCGGTGCCGGGGGGAAGAACCAGCGGTAGAGATCGAACCAGCCATCTCGCTGGGCAATCACGACCTCATGCACCGGATCGCGCTGGAAGATCGCCACCTTGTTTTCAGTCAGCGGCACCCAGGCATAGTTGACCAGCGCATATTGCGACTGGATCAGGTTGTACTCATTGAGATAGGAGTCATCGTTACCCGATTCGTGCAGTTGGGTACGACTGTCGATGAGGTAAACAAGCTGGTTGAAGAAGGTCAGTTGAAAACCGGTCACTCGCCACTTCTCCCTGGTCGCCTCCTCCTCTTCGATCACGGTGATTTTGCCCCAGCGGCACACCCCGTGATAGTTGACTCCATTGGCCGACATTTTCAGGTCGTAATGGCAGCCCAGACTGTTGATAAACATCCCGACCACAAACAGCAGCACGACAAGCAGTGGCAACAGCAGCAAGGTATTTTTCAGCGTTCGTTTCATCAGAGATCCCTTACAGCGTTTTTTCGAGCTCTTTATAGGAAAGCACGCGAACTTGGTGGCCGGAGACCAGCACCAGCGATGCCGGTTTGACTGGTGGCACATCGCTCCGTGCCTCCATCTGGCAAACAACGCCGGTCGGCGAGTCGGTGCAGTGCACATGGAGCCACTCGAAATGGAGATAGCTGGCGACAAACGCCACCAGCACAGCCAGTAGCAGATTGACGTATATCAGGCCCCTTGCCAGCATTGGCCGCCCGATACCGCTGAGAAAGGCAAGTTTGGCGCGCTCACCAAAAGAACGGGGAGCAGCAGGCTCTTTGATGACCTCGTGGTCGGAGCTTGGTGATGTCGACGGTGGCTGCGCAGCCGCTGCAGGCGTGGGCTCGCTCATCGGCTCGGGCAAGGGCTCACTCTCTGTTGGCAGTGCCTTGCCGTAATAGCTCTTCATCTTGCAGTTAAGATGCAGGGAGTACCCTTTTTTCGGGGTACTTCTGATATCCAGCGTCTGGGGGGATGAGGTGAAGTGGCGACGAATATTGGCGATGGCCACGTTCAGTGAGTTGGGGCTGATGGGGCGACCCAACCAGCCGATTTCGAGCAACAGATCCTTGTCGCACACCTCGTCATGGTGATCGAGCAGATAGCTGAAAATGAGGCTCTCTGCCGATGACAAACGCACCACCCGAGCGCTTTGCAAGTTGCCCTTGTCGGCACAGAAGATCAGCTCTCGCCTTTTGACATCAAAGACATAATCACCGAAGTGATAGGCTGATATGTTATTGCCTGGCGCAACCCCCGTCATACCAACCACCTGTTATTTGCGTTCATCATGAAGAAGATGGGATTCCACACCTGATAAAGCCAGATGGCGGCTCAGGACTCGCTGTAATTAAACGAAATTCTAAAGGGTCGAGATCAGCGGCACAATAGATGCAGGCAGGCATGAGCGGGGAAAATGAAAATATGCGTCCAGCGTTGTCGGACTGCGTATCGGGTAGAGCATGATGCTGCGATGCCCACGCGTCGCAGCCATGCCAATCTCAACGGAACAGCGGCGTGAGCATGGCTAAAAGCTCCACGACCGGACAGGGGGCCCTGTCCCTCACAACATCTCGCCGCTCCGCACAATAAAGAGAACCGGCCCCGCAGGATGCAACGACATCATCGGCGGGGCAAAGGGGCAAAGTTGACTGACTAGACCCGAAACTGCTTGAGCAAGGTGTCGAGCTGGGCCGACAACTGGCGCAGATCGCTGCTGGCTTCGGCAACCTGTGCCACTCTGGCCGCACTCTCGCTGTTGAGCGTCGCAATGCGGTTGACGCTGTGACTGACAGCCTCCGCCACCGAGTGCTGCTCTTCCGATGCCTGGGCGATATACATGTTCATCTCGCGGATCAGGCTGACCTGATTTTTTATCTTCTCCACCGAAGCCTGCACATCTGCCGCCTCGGCACCGGCCCGGGAGGCCTTCTCTTGGCTCTGCTGCATCCCGGCCCCGACATTCTGGGTCGCTTGCTGCAGCCGCTTGATGCTGGCACTGATCTCTTCCGTTGACTGGCGGGTACGGCCTGACAAGGTGCGCACCTCATCTGCCACCACCGCAAATCCGCGCCCCTGATCGCCCGCGCGGGCCGCCTCGATGGCGGCATTGAGGGCAAGCAAATTGGTCTGTTCGGCAATGCCGTTGATCACTTCTATGATGGTGCCGATGCTGCTGCTCTCGGTCGATAGGGTACGCATCAGCGTAGCGACCCTCTCCACCTCGCCCACCAGCTGATGAATCGCCTCATTGGCATGGCCCGCCAGATGGTAACCCTGCTCCACATAGTGATTGGCCTCATCGGTGGCGCCGGAGGTTTTCACCGCGTTGCCAGCCACCTCCTGCACCGCCTGACTCATTTCGGTAATGGCGGTGGCGACCTGATCCAGCTCGGACTGCTGGGCGTCACTGCCAATACGGGTATCTGCCGAGAGCGTGTCGCAGCGTTCGGCATTTTGCAGCACTCCGGCGGACAGCTCATTAATCTCCGCCACCATATCCTGCAGCTTGGCAATAAAGTGGTTGATGTTGGTGGCCAGCGTCCCCATCTCATCCTGACGGTTGATCTTGAGTCGCCGGGTCAGATCCCCCTCCCCTCTGGCCAAGTCAAATACCGCCTGATTCATCTGATGAAGTGGCCTGAGCACATTGCGGTGAATCAGCACCATCAGCAACGCGATGATGCAGAGATCGAGCACCAGGATCTGCCAGACGGTGGTAAGCAACTGCTGGCGCAAGTGGGCCTGAATGGCGGCATCACTGGTTTGCACCAGCAATCGGGCCACGGTGTTTTTCTGGCCGCTGTCGTCATAGACCAGATCATATCCCCCATAGGCAGAGATATCGGCAGGCATGGCCGTCACGGGGGCAATGGCGCCCGCCGTGTCACGGGCAAACCCGGCCACCAGCTTCTCCTTGTTGACCACCAGTAAAGCGCTGAGGATGTCGGCCGCCAGCTCGGACTTGAGCGATGCCTCGATGAAGGTCGATTCATAATTCCACAGCGGGCCGGGCAGGGAGAGCTGCAGCCGGCCGATGGCCTGTTCGACCAGCGCACTCTGTTTGCTGTAGCTCTCCGCTCTGGCGGCGTTGTAGTTGTAGGCACCAAACAATACCAGCAGCAGACTCACCGACAGGGAGGTCAACACGGCAATCCTGAACGTCAGACTTTTCCAATCCATGGCTTCCTCCCGGTTTTTACGACAGCCGGCGCAGTGCCCTTGCGTGGCACCTGCTATTGGTACTGTTACTGGTACTTGGCATTGATCTTGTCGATGGTGCCATCCGCCTTCATGGCGGCCAGGATCTCGTTGAGCCTGGTGATGAGCTCATCGGGCGTATCCTTGTTAAACGCCAAACTCATCTGGGTTTCCTTGAACACGAAGACCTGCTTGGGACTGGCGACTTTCTCCTTGTTGGCCAGATAGGGGGCCAGATACTGGCCGGTAGCCCAGAGATCGATGCGGCCTGCCTCCAGTTTCTTCACGTTGGCGGTGTCGTTGGCCGCCAGCTGCAACTTGGTGAATCCCTGCGCCTTGAGATACTCGGCCGCCGCATCGCCGTTATAACCCCCCACCGAATACTGCTTGGCATCGTCCAGCGAAGAGACGGTGATATTGGCGGTCGAACTGGAGAAGAAGACCCAGTTGTTATTGACCAGTGGCCCGACCCACTTGAACAGCGCTTCCCGCTCCGGGGTACGGGTCGTGGAGTAGAGGGCGGTATTGGGGGTACCCAGGGTATCTTCGTACGCCCGTTTCCATGGCATCAGGGTCAGCTTGTATTCGACCCCGGCACGCTTGAACAACTCTTCGACCACCTCGGTCGACAGCCCGACAATCTTGCCCCCCTCACCCTGCATGTTGAAAGGCGGGTAATCCTCGGTCATCATGTTAAGTGGCGCCGCCTGAACCGCGCTCATCGCCATCATGGAAGAGACTGAAAAAATTGCACTTTTCCACAGCAGTTGATAGTTCATTGCAACCTCGCTTTGCTTGCCATTCATCCCTGAACATCCGCCATTACCGATGGCGGTGCACGTCTGACCCCCAGGGGTCATGCCGGCTTTCACGGCTCGCCGCCCACCCATGTGCAGCAGCAAACAGATCCGGATTTGGCCAGCGCACGATAAAACACCACTGGCGGGAGAGGCTCACAACACATCGAGGGGGAAAACATGCCAGAGCAGCATGAGAAAAGCGTGTGGACAGGGGCGGATAAAACCGGTGCCGTGCAACAGCGCCGTGGCAGAGAAGGGGCGCATCGTTCCATGACAGGGGTTTGGGAGAGAAATGATTGAAAACGCCAACATCCATTTTCCCATATAGCTCAAGGAGACCTCAGAGCCAAACCTGTCCTTTAGCTAAGGTCACGAAAAGAGATACGTCAAATGAGAGTGCTAACCTCCTCATCTGCTTCCAGATTACCTTCCTGATGGGCTCAGCCGAGCCGAAAACAGGCCCGAAAAACAGAAGGCCACCGCGAGGTGGCCTTCTCCAAATCAACAATGAACGTCTGGCGACACTCAATCCTTGGCGGCGTCCATCACACCCTCTTCGGAGTGTGCCGGCAGGATCAGGTTGAGCAGGATGGCGGCAACGGAGGCCAGACCAACACCGGCCAGCGCGAAGTCACCAATCTTCATCTCCAGCGCCCCGACACCCACGGTCAGGGTCACGGCGACGATGGCGATATTGCGTGACAGCCCCAGATCCACCTTAGATTCCACCAGCGTCTTGAGACCGATGGCGGCGATGGATCCGAACAGCAGCAGCATGATACCGCCCATCACCGGCATCGGGATGGAGGTGAGCAGCGCATTGAACTTGCCGAAGAAGGCCAGAATGATGGCAAATACGGCGGCCCAAGTCATGGTGACCGGATTGAAGTTGCGGGTGATCATCACGGCCCCGGTCACTTCGGCGTAGGTGGTCACGGGTGGGCCACCGATGAAACCGGCGAAGCAGACACCAATGCCGTCACCGGCCAGCGTACGATGCAGGCCCGGGTTCTTGGTGTAATCCTGCCCGGTTACCCCACCGATGGCCAGCACGCCACCGATATGCTCGATACAGGGGGCAATCGCTACCGGCAGCATGAACAGGGCGGCGGCCCAGTTTATCTCCGGCGTTTCGAAGTGAGGCAGCGCCAACCAGGGGGTGTTGATCAGGCCGTCGAAGTTCACCTGGCCCATCAGCACGGCAGAGACATAACCGGCAATCACACCGCACAGGATGGGGATCAGCTTGATCCAGCCCTTGCAGAACACCGCTGCAATCAGGGTGACCGCCAGCGAGATACCGGCCAGCGTCAGCGCAGTTCCCGCAGGCACCACCTGCTCACCACCGGCACGGCCCATCGCCATGTTGCAGGCAACCTGCGCCACGGAGAGGCCGATCACCATGATCACCGGGCCAATCACCACGGGCGGCAACAATTTGTGCACAAAGCCCATGCCCCGCACGCGAATCAGCGCGGCCAGGATGAAGTACATAAAACCGGCGGCAAACAGGCCAAACATGGTGGACGGCAATCCCCAGGTCTGGGTGGCGTAGATGATGGGGGCGATGAAGGCAAAGCTGGAACCGAGGAAAATCGGGACCTGACGGCGGGTGCAGAGCTGGAACAACAGGGTGCCTACACCAGCGCCAAGCAGGGCCATGGAGGGATTCAATCCGGTGAGCAGGGGCACCAGAACCATGGCACCGAAGGCGACAAACAGGATTTGCAGCCCGGCGATACTTTGCTTGACTAAGGAAAACATGGATGTCCTTAATTTTTTGATAACTGATGGGGATATTTATCACTTTTCAGTTATCACAAGACTTTTTCAAGGCACAAAATGAACACAAACGCGTCACTTGTTACCTTTTACTGCTTGGGGATGGCATGAAACTGGCTTTTTAGGCGGGATTCGTTGCTACAAGCATCGAGTATGCGATTTTACGCATTATTGTGGCGAACGCCAATCGTTTTTCTGCCCGGTTTATTGAGATTGAATTCAACAGGGTGATGTTTTGTACGCCAAGTGGAGAAAACCACGGGAACTTGACCCCGATGCTGACAAACTCACTATCTGGCTACCCGCTCTGGCAACCAAAACCGGAACACAGCGGTAAAAAAGAGGGATGGCCATGCCATCCCCCTTAACTATCAATATGTTAGTAAAACCCGTACGTGACCTATACCCGACGATAGGGCAGGTAAACCGGCTCCCACATGTGGTGGAGGATATGCTGCTGCAGATCCTGCCCGATCAGCGAATGGGAGGGATCCCGGCGCACGATATCTTTCAGCACCGCGGTCGCCACATGCACCGAAATGCTGCGCAGTTCGCGAATACGCGGATAGACAGAGCCCTGTGCCAGATCCTCCTCGCTCACGCACTCGGCCAGCGCAAAGGCGGCGGTGGTGAAGATATCCGGGGTGATCTCGCGGATCTGGCTAACAATCGCCGCCAGCCCCACACCGGGGAAGATAAAGACGTTGTTGCCCTGACCGATACGGTAATCCTTGCCCTCAAAAGCGACATCCTTGAACGGGCTGCCGGTGGCGACGATAGCCTTGCCGTTGCTCCAGCGATAGATATCCTCCGGCAGCGCTTCACAGTTGGCGGTCGGGTTGGAGAGCGGGAACACCATGGGGCGCTCGCAGTGCTTTTGCAGCAACTGGATATGCTCTTCCTTGAAGGCACCACCCGAGCCGCTGGTCCCCAGCAGCACAGTGATGGGCACGTGGCGCAGCACATCGGCCAGATTGGCCTTGCCCGCCACCTCGGTATCCCAGCCCGCCAGCAGCAGACCTGGCTTGGCATAGCGGCGTTTGTATTCGTCGAGCCCCTCACGGTTGTCGCACACCAACCCCTGAGTATCCAGAATGTAGATGCGATCCCGCGCAGCTTGCGGATCCATCCCCTCGCGGATCATCCCCGCGCAGATCTGATCTGCCACACCGACCCCACCTGCACCGGCGCCATAGACCAGATAGTTCTGCTGGCCCAGGGTCTCACCCTTGACCTTGACCGCGCCGATGATACCGGCCAGCACCACGGCGCCGGTGCCCTGAATGTCATCGTTGAATGACGGCAGCGCCTGCTGGTAGCGAGCCAGATTGTTGAAGGCGTTGGATTTGCTGAAGTCTTCCCACTGCAGCACGGCATTGGGGAAGTGACGCTTGACCCCCTGCACGAACTTGTCGATGAAATCTTCATATTCCTTGCCACGAATGCGCTTGTGCGGGCGGCCAAGATACATGGGGTCATCGAGCAGTTTCTGGTTGTCGGTGCCCACATCCAGCGCGATGGGCATGCAGCAGGCGGGGTGAATGCCGGCACCCAGGGTATAGAGCGCCAGCTTGCCGATGGGGATCCCCATGCCGCCGACCCCCTGGTCGCCGATCCCCAGAATGCCCTGGCTGTCGGTGACAACGATAATGCGGATCGATTTGGCATCGAAGTGGCGGGCCTGGATCCCCATGTCATCCACGTTGTCGGGAGTGATATAGAGACCACGCGGCTTCTGGAAGCGGTGGCTGAACTCCTGACACGCCTTGCCGACGGTCGGGGTATAGATGTAGGGAGTCATCTCCTCCACATGGCGCGACAACAGAGCGTAGAAGAGGGTTTCGTTGCGATCCTGCAGCGCCCGCAGGTTCTGGTACTTCTCGATGTCGCTGCAAGCACTCTTGAACCCTTCATAAACCCGTTCGAGCTGGGCTTCAAAGGTTTGCACCTGAGGGGGCAACAGGCCGTCGAGATCGAAATCGGCCCGCTCCTGTTCGGTGAAGGCTGTGCCCTTGTTGAGGTATCGATTGTTGAGCAGATCGGTGCCGGTCAGTGCAACGGGGCGAAAAGCCTGTCCCTGAGCATCTTTCCACAGCAGATATTGTCCGGTAGCCATAGTCATTCTCTTTGATTTACGTGAAATTGCCGTTCGGCAGGAGAGTAAGACTCATAATGAAATCAATCATATGACGTTTAATCGATCGGTTTTGTGAGCGTGGGCATACCCTGCGGCCAAAATAGGTGCCCGGCGCCCTCGGCGAGACAAATATCCACGGCAAGGAATGAGACTCATGTTAGCATTGCGGACAACCCAACCCCCTTAACCGCATTCCAGCCGGGAGTGACCCTGATGCCCTCGACTCAGCCAGCCTGCGCCCCCTTCTTGTTGCCATGCGCCTGATCCCGCTGCTTGCTCTGTGGTTGTGTCTGACCTGCCAGTCGGCTCTCGCCGCACCGGGGCGGGTGCTCAACATCATCGTCGGCGAGTGGCCCCCCTTTGTCGCGGAGCAGTCGAAACAGCACGGGCCGGTGGCCCACCTCATCCGCGATCTGTTCAAGGAGGCGGGCTATGAGGTGAAGTTCCACTTCGCCCCCTGGGGTCGGGTCTATTCGCTGGCGGCCAACAGCCAGCTCTACGACGCCACCGCGGTCTGGATGTACAAGCCGGATCGGGAACAGGATTTTCTGTTCAGCGAGGCGGTGTTGCAGGAGCAGTTTGTCTTCTTCTCCCTCAAAGCACGGAAATTGCAGGCCGAGCGCCTTGAGCAGATCATCGGCATGCGGTTGGGGGGCGATATCGCCTACAGCTACGGGCCCGAGCTGGACAAGATGGTGGCCGATGGCAAGGTGACCCAACAGAAAGTCACCGACGTGAAACAGAACTTCGGCAAGCTGCTGCGCGGGCGGATCGACCTCTATCCGCAAGAACTGCGGGTCGGTCTGGCCGAACTGCAGAGCCAGCTCGATCCCGCCAGCGCCGCGCTCATCACCCACAGCCAGACCCCTTTTCTGCGCAACGACAGCTTCGTGATGTTCCCGCGCAAGATGCCGGATTCGGCCAAACTGCGGGATCTGTTCAATCAGCAGTTGCAGCAGGCCATCGCCAGCGGGCGTTATCAGAGCTACTTCGAGCGGCTGGCCCGGGGCGAATATTGACCTTGGCGAGGCAAAAACTGAGGGGATAAAACAACGGTGGCGGCTCTTTGTGGCCGCCACCGTCGTGATGCTTGTCAGCTGCTGGCATTAACCGCTGATGCCCACCTCCAGCTTGAACGGCGTCTTGGCCTTGCTGCTCTCGGCCGCCCCCATCTGGTAGACCCGAATGATATAAGTGCCCTTGGCTGGCAGGGTCGCCTCAAAGTTGTTCCCTTCGGTGGAGCCGATAAAGATCGCCTCCCCCGTGCTGCCTGGCGGCAGAATATTGAAGTAGGGCTTGCCGGTCAGGATCACCACCATGCTCTGGCCCTTGTTGGCCGTCAGCTTGTAATCGAGGGTCTGGCTGCCCTGAATGGTGCCGTTGATGGTTGCCCCGGACTCCCCCTTCTTGAACTGCACCTGCTGGGTCTTGATCCCGTCAGCCGCCTGCGCCACGCCCGCAATACCACCGAAGAGCGCAGATGCACATACCGCTGCCAGCCATGCTTTTCTCATCATTTGTCATCCCTTGTGTGAATGGAACCCCTGTTACTGTTGCTCAAGGTGGCCCAAAAAACCATCGCCGTTTGCGGCATCGCTCAATCAATTTGCCATCACGATCGACCCGCCATCAAAAGGGGCGCCGCAGCGCCCCTTCCCTTTACTCTTTGTCGACCATCATGATTTACCCGCCTTGGGCTCATCGAGGGTGTGCTTCACCTCTTCATACCAGAGGTCGTGGTGCTCCTTGGCCCAGGTCTCGTCCACCTCGCCGGTCACCATCCCCTCCAGCGCCCCTTCCAGCTGGAACAGGCCCATATAGATATGGAAGATGAAGCCGCAGATGAGGATGAGGGCCCCGACGATGTGGATAAAGCTGGCCCACTCCATCTGGCGGCGCAGCTGGCCGAAGATGGGGAAATCGAGGAACAGCCCGGTCGCCACGACGATGCCGCCAAACCAGATCAGCAACCAGAAAATGGCCTTCTCGCCTCCGTTGGAGAAGCCCGCCGAGGGATGACTGCCCTTGTGGGGGCCCAGCATGCCACCCGCCTTCATGAACCAGCGCACATCCACCATGTTGACGATGTTGTGGCGGAACCACTTGATAAGTACCCCCATCAGGCAGAGGAAGAAGAGCGGCCCCACGTAGTTGTGGAACACCTTGGCAAACCAGATCCAGTTCTCCCACACCCCGAGGCTCACTACCGGCTTGATGAAGTACTTGCCATAGATGATGGCCAGCCCCGACCCGGAAAGGGTCAGGAACATGGCTGCCGTGGTCCAGTGCAGCGCCCGATCCAGCCTGCTCCAGCGCTTGAGCTTGCGCCCGGTGCGGGGTTTGGATAGCTTGGTCTGCCCCACCACCAGGTACATCAGGCCGCACATGGCAAGCGATCCGAAGATGGCGATGGCACCGAGCGGCGACACCCACTTGGTCTTCACCTCGAACCAAAGCTGGCCCGGCACCGAGATAAGTACCCCGTGCTCCGGTGAGCGGGAGGTGGTATACCCCTCCTGCCCATCCTTAACCGCCCGCCAGTAATCGGCGCCGGCAAAGCCGACTGCCTCTTTCTGCACATCAGCGAAGCCGGGCGCGCTGAACAGCAGCAAGGCCGTCAGCAGCGCTGTCAGCCAGTGTCTCATTGGCCATCCTCCTGCTTGCCAAGCTTGAGCCCCTTGCCTCTGCCATCGTGAGGTTTGCTGGCGTCGCGATAGAGCGCCTGTTCATCAGCCCCCCAACCAGCATGAGGGGCACCGCGATAGGCAACCCGCTCGCGGAAGATGTCGGAGATGACCTGCGCATCACCCGCCAGCAGTGCCTTGGTGGAGCAGAGCTCGGCACACATGGGCAGCTTGCCCTCGGCGATGCGGTTGGCACCGTACTTCTGGCGCTCCGCCTCGCTGTGATCCTCTTCCGGGCCACCGGCGCAGAAGGTACACTTGTCCATCTTGCCCCGATCGCCAAAGGCGGCGGTTTTCGGGAACTGGGGCGCCCCGAACGGGCAGGCAAACAGGCAGTAGCCGCAACCGATGCAGAGATCCTTGTTGTGCAGCACTATGCCGTCGTCGGTGTGATAGAAGCAGTCGGCCGGGCAGACCGCCATGCAGGGGGCATCGGTGCAGTGCATGCAGGCGACCGAGATGGAGGTCTCCCCCGGCAGGCCGTCGTTGAGGGTCACCACCCGGCGGCGCTGGATGCCCCACTCGAGGGCATCGTCGTTCTCGTTCTTGCACGCCGTCACACAGCCGTTGCACTCGATGCAGCGCTTGGTGTCACACATGAATTTCATTCTGGCCATGGGGTCAGGCTCCTACTTTGCGAAAACGGCACAGGGTGACCTTGGTCTCCTGCATCTGGGTGACAGGGTCATAACCATAGGTGGTGACTATGTTGACCGACTCCCCCAGCACATAAGGGTCAGACCCTTCCGGATATTTGGATCGCAGATCCTTGCCCTCGAAGTGGCCGCCGAAGTGGAACGGCATAAAGGCGAGCCCCGGCTTGACCCGCGGGGTCACCAGCGCCTTGACCTTGACCCGGCCCCCTTCCGGCCCCTCGACCCACACATCCTGACCATCTTGCACGCCAACATCGTTGGCATCCGCCGGGTTGATCTCGACGAACATCTCCTGCTGCAGCTCGGCGAGCCAGGGGTTGGAGCGGGTCTCGTCGCCGCCTCCCTCATACTCCACCAGACGGCCGGAGGTGAGGATGATCGGGAACTCCTTGCTGACGTCCTTCTCCTGCACAGAGGCGTACTGGGTCGGCAGGCGCCACAGACTCTTCGAATCAGGCCAGGTGGCGTAGTCGGCCAGCAAGTCGCGGCGCGGGGTGTAGAGCGGCTCGCGGTGCTTGGGCACCTGATCCGGGAAGGTCCACACCACGCAGCGCGCCTTGGCGTTACCGTAGGGGACGAAGCCGTGCTTGATGGCGACCCGCTGGATACCGCCGGAGAGATCGGTCTTCCAGTTCTTGCCCTCGGCCTCTTTCTTCTCGGCCTCGGTCAGCTCATCCCACCAGCCAAGCTGTTTCATCAGGTCGGCAGTGATCTCGGGATAGCCGTCTTCCACCTCACTCCCTTTCGGCCAGGAGTCTTCGGCGAGCAGCGAGACGCCCTGATACTCGATGCCGAAACGTGCGCGGAAACCACCGCCCCCTTGCGAGACCGGAATGCTGGTGTCGTAGAGGATGTGGCTGCCTGGGTGCTTCATCTCCGGGGTGCCCCAGCAGGGCCAGGGCAGACCGTACACTTCGCCACTGACCGGGCCACCCTCGGCCTTGAGGTTGGTCTTGTGGAAGGTGTGCCAGTTCTGCTGGTGCGCCTTGAGCCGCTCCGGGCTCTGGCCGGTGTAACCCACACTCCACATGCCGCGGTTGTATTCGCGGGTGATGTCTTCCAACAGCGGCTGGTTATTCTCCACCTTGATGTGCTTGAACAGCTGGTCGGCAAAGCCAAGCTTCTTGCTTAGCAGATACATGATCTCGTGATCGACCTTGGATTCGAACAGAGGCTCAATCACCTTATCGCGCCACTGCATGGAGCGGTTGGTGGCGGTGACGGAACCATAGGTCTCGAACTGGGTGGTGGCCGGCAGCAGGTAGACGCCGTCGGTACGATCGTTCATGACGGCAGCGACGGTGGGATACGGGTCGACAATCACCATCATGTCGAGCTTTTGCATCGCCTTCTTCATTTCCGGGCCGCGAGTCTGGGAGTTGACCGCATGGCCCCAGTAGAACATGGCGCGGATGTTGGAACCCTGCTCGATCAGATCGGCGTTCTCCAGCACACCATCCACCCAGCGGGAGACCGGAATGCCGTTATTGTTCATCGGCAACTTGCCGTTGTAGGCCTTGTTGTCGAAACGTGCCTTGATCCACTCGTAATCCACATTCCACACCCGGGCCCAGTGCTTCCAGGAGCCCTCTTCCAACCCGTAGTAACCGGGCAGGGAATCGGAGGTGACGCCAAAGTCGGTGGCTCCCTGCACGTTATCGTGTCCGCGGAAGATGTTGGTGCCCGCCCCACTCTTGCCCACGTTGCCGAGAGCCAGTTCGAGGATGCAGTAAGCGCGGGTATTGTTGTTGCCGGTGGTGTGCTGGGTGCCCCCCATGCACCAGACCACGCAGCCGGGGCGGTTGTCGGCCAGCAGCTTGGCGGCGCCATAGACCTGCTGCTCGTTGAGGCCGGTCACCCGCTCCACTTCGGCCGGAGTCCAGCGCGCCACCTCTTTTTGCACCTCGTCCATGCCATAGACGCGGGTGCGGATGAACTCTTTATCTTCCCAGCCGTTCTTGAAGATGTGCCAGAGCATGCCCCAGATAAAGGCGACGTCGGTGCCCGGGCGCAGGGAGAGGTACATGTCCGCCTTGGCGGCGGTGCGGGTGCGGCGCGGGTCGACCACCAAAATCTTGCAGCCGTTGCGCTCTTTCGCCAGCAGGATGTGCTGCATGGCGACCGGGTGGGCCTCCGCCGGGTTGGAGCCGATAAACATGATCGACTTGCTGTTGTGCATGTCGTTCAGGCTGTTGGTCATGGCGCCGTAGCCCCAGGTGTTGGCGACGCCAGCGACCGTGGTGGAGTGGCAGATCCGCGCCTGGTGATCCACGTTGTTGGTGCCCCAAAGCGACGCCATCTTGCGAAACAGGTAGGCCTGCTCGTTGGAGTGCTTGGCGGAGCCGAGCCAGTAGACGCTGTCGGGGCCGGACTCCTTGCGAAGGCGCAGCACCTCGTTGCCCACCTCTTCGATGGCCTGATCCCAGCTGATGCGCTGCCACTTGCCGCCCACCAGCTTCATCGGGTACTTGAGGCGACGCTCACCGTGGCCATGCTCGCGCAGGGCCGCCCCCTTGGCACAATGACCGCCAAGGTTGAAGGGGTGATCAAAGGCCGGTTCCTGACCGGTCCAGACGCCGTTCTGCACCTCGGCATAGACGCCGCAACCCACCGAGCAGTGGGAACAGATGGTACGCTTCACCTCGACCGGTACCCCGGCCGCCACGGTTTTGGCCTCGGCCCGCTGCATCATGGCAGGGGCCAGCCAACCGGCGGCCACGGCGCCACCGGCTACCAGACCCGAGTTGACCATAAAGGCGCGGCGGGTCAGCCCCTGACCGCGAATGGCCTCATTGCCCTGCTCGCCCGCCTGGGGCTGCTCGGCACGTTTTGTCAGTTTCATGCGTTCTCCTTCACTGATCCGGCTCAGTCAGTGCCGCGCAGGGTGCGATAAAAGTCGTGAACATGGGGGGTCTCCCGATAGCCCTTGTCAGGCTCGGTGTCGTGGGTCAGCACCTCTTTGCCCACCACCCGACCGGTGGCACCGGCCAATACGCCTATGGTGGCGACCACGCCAACTCCCTTGATCAGATTGCGGCGGGACGGGTCTTTCAGCTGTTCATCGCTCATTCTTGTGACCTCTGTTGTTGTTCTTGCTGGCGCCTGCGCGCCAGCTTCGCGTCCAATGGGATATCTCGTCTGCTCGTTTTGTTATGCGCAGATAGGGGCGTTCAGCCCGGCACCACGCAGGCGCCAAACGGCAGGCGCAATTCGTTTTCCAGCTTGAAGAAATCCTCGGCAAGGGCACCGACCGCCCGATAGAAGCTGCCCCCTTTCGCCTGTTGCTGATCGCGGCAGCAGGCGAGTACCCAAGGGGCAAGGTGGCGTTCATAGAAGCGGTTGCGCTCCGGGTGCTGCTCGGCAATCAACACCGCCATCACCTCACAGAGGGCGGCGAGATGATCTTCCGGCTCGCACACTCCGCTCTGGCGCTCAAAACCGAGGGACTGCAGATCTGCGCGCAGCACCGCCAGCGGCAGCTCCATCAAAGAGCCGGTGAGATACCAGGAGGCAAACGGCACAATCTCTCCGCGCCCCAGCCCGATAAAGAGATCCTGATACTCCTCGGCAAGCTCGTTTTCGTGGTGGCTACTGGCTGCCAGCTGCACCAGACCCAGCCCTCTGGCAAAGGGGCCCGGCATCGGCTGCAACCCTTGCAGCCAGGCGAGCTGTTCGCCACGGGGGGCGGCGCGCCAGAGGCTTGCCAGCAGGGCGTAGAGATCGGCGCTGCTCTGTTCCAGTTCGGTCATGGTCAGTTCGCCAGCCTTTTCGTTATGTTGTTCACTCATCACTGGCCCCTCATACCTTGAGCTGGGAGACGGGATCCGCCGCCAGCGCTGCAAACACATCCTTGACCCGACAGTCCTCGCACATCAGCAGCCGCTGGGCGGCCTCGTTCTGGAAGTGGGAGTGACCGGCCAGTTTTTGCTGGATGCGGCGGATCATCGAGGCGGGCGCGAACGGTTTGGAGCAGCGAATGCAGCAGGCCGCCTCTTCGGCTTTGAGGCTCTGCACGGCGCAGCGCGCCTCGGGCACGGGTTGCAGGCGGGGCATCAGTACGATGGCCTGCTCGGGGCACGCCTTTTCACACATGCCGCACTGGATGCAATCCTGCTCGATAAAGTTGAGGCCCGGCGCATGACCCACCGCATGCAGGGCGCGGCTCGGGCAGACCGCCACGCAGCCCATGCAGAGGGTGCAGTCAGCTTCTTTCAGCTCCACGCTGCCGTATGGAGCGCCATGGGGCACCGCCAGCGGCTCGCGGTTCCCTTCGTTGGCCTGCCAGAGGGCATCGAAGGCGGCAAACAGGTTTTCCCGTTTGTCCCCTTTGAGCGGCTTCTCCAGCAGGGCAACGGTTGGCTGGCCGGAAACAGGCTCACCAGCATCTGCGTCAAATAGAGCGATGCGATCGGCAGAGAGACCGGCACCCGCCAGCAGCACGGCGGCGCTGGCCAGCTCCCGCTCAACCAGCGCCCGCACACTGGCGGGGGCATAGCCACCCAGCGCAATGCGCACCGCACTGGCGCCATAGGCAAGGGCGGCGAACCAGCTCTCGATGCCTAAACTCGCGCTCTCCTCCACCCAGACCGGCAGCCAGTTGGCGGGCAGACGGGTGAGTTCGGCTTCCACCCATTCGCGCTCGCTTTCACCGGCGATCAGCAGCTGGGGCGCGTCGCCCCCCGCCTCGCGGTAGTGCTTGAGCAGGCGCAGCAGGTAGTCGCCGCTGGTGTTGGCATCGGGCTGGTGATAGGCAATCGCCCCGGTCGGACAGGCCGAGGCACAGCTACCGAAGCCCTGACAGAGATGGGGATCGATCTGGATGCGCCCATTGATGGGCTTGAGGGCATCGGTCGGACAGACATCGAGGCAGCGGCTGCAACCGGGAACGCCGCGGGCAGTGAAGGCGCAGGCCTCGGGGTCGAGACGAAAATAGCGCGGCTTGTCGAAGATGCCGGTGAGAGCGCAGAGCTCGGCGAGTCGTTCGGCCAAGTCAGCGTCATCGGCCAGATGCAGATAACCCACCGGCGGGCGCTCCAGCGCAAACAGCGGCGAACGGCCCAGATCGGCCACCAGATCGAAGCGCGGTTCGCTACCAACATTCGCTTGTTGTGGAAAACAGAGCGCAGCCAGATTTACCCGCTCCCCCTGTCCATTGAGGCCGGTGAGCTGGAACTGGCCGAGATACCCTGTCAGGCCCGGTTCGCGCAAGGTCAGGGCCACGAGGGATGCGGTGGCATCGAAAATGGTTTCGAGATCTGCCGCCTCGGCATCGTGGACCGCTTCGGTCACCAGCAGGGTGGGCTTCACCCCGGCAGGCAGCAGACTGGCCGCGCGGCGAATGCGATCTTCCGGGCCGACCAGCAGCAGGCGCCCCTGGCTCTGGTAAGAGACAGTGGCCGGGATCAGGTTGTCGGTCTTGACCGTATGCTGCAGGGCATAGGCGCGCGCGTTATGCGCGGCCGCCCCCGCCCTGGGGGCCAGATTTGGGCTCAGATTTGGCAATGTTTGTTCAGTGCTCACATACGCTCCTGTGCGCGCCACCTCATGGGATGGGCGCTTGTTGGTAAGCCGAGAGAGCAAGAGGCGAGCCAACTCCCCCGGGAAAAAAGTGACTGACAGGGAGTCAGGATCCTGAGGGTTCCATTCCCTCACCCTTGGTTGGGACATTTTGTCCACCAGAGGAAACCAAAATGTCCCGATCGTTGGTGGGGGTTTGAGAATGGTTATCAGCCAGCCCTTGCGGCTCGGCGGCAGGTTCGCTGACAACCACAAGTGGTTCAGCGGATCCGCTGGCCGGATTGGCCGATTCGCTCTCCGGAGCGGTCACCTGATCCACCAGCCAGTTGCGCAGCCCGGCGGTCAGGGCCGCGGGCAGCAATTCGGGCTGGCTGAAATCCTGGGTGTAATCGTCGAGCCCATCCGGCTTGTGGCTGCGAAACATGGCCCGCAGCGCCTCCTTGTCGGGGAGTGCAGGCTTCTCTGAAGGGGCCGTTTTGGGCTCTGATCCGCGCGGCTCAGCTCCTTCGATGGAGAGCGGAACATCGCTCCCCTTGTCAGTGCTGACTACGGGGCTATCCTGCGTATTATCTGGATTTTCAGCTTCGCCACTGCCTTCGATGGGGGCGGCAACCGCCTCAGGGATAACCTCTTCCCGTGGCTGCAATGCCTGATGCTTGCGCGCCTCGCTCTTGCGAGACGACCAGCGTTTGAGGAACTCACTCATGGGCGCGATTTCCGCTGTCGCTGCCACGCTCGCGGCCATCGGGGCCGGTGGCCTTAACGGCGCCGCAGCTGGCTTGATCCTGGCTATCGACACCCAGCTGATCCTGCGCCCGTCCCTTGCCCTTCTTGCCCTTGCGACGGGCCTCCAGCAGCTCGCCGTGGCGACCGATAAAGGCCTCCACCCAGGCTTGCAGCGCCTCGGGCAGCGGGCAGGAGAGCACCTGCCGCTCGCCATCCATATAGGCGGCGGCCACGGTCTGACTCAGGGTCAGGCCATCGGCTACAAAGCCATTGTCCACGCGGCTTCCGGTGACAGTTCCGGTAACAAAAAGGCGGGGCGAGCCAGAGCTCAGGTTGAAGCGATAATCCCCCCGCTCATCGCGAAACAGGGTAAGGGGCAAGGCACCGGCAGCCTCAGGCTCGGCGGGATGGAGCGCCGCAATCTCGAAACGGCGGCTCTGCCAGCGGCCAACCTGACTGTCGATGGCCTTTAACTCCAGTTGCAGCCAGCGCTGCGGCGGCAAGGGTTTGGTTGTGTCTTGCACTGTCACGGCTCCCATCAGAAGGTCTCTGCCGGGCCGCCCTCCCCTGTGATTCGTCCCTGTCGGGGCGGATCAAGGCGGGACATTCAGGGCGGCCACGGCCATCAATGGGATAAGACTTAGCAAGAGTGGGGCCACAATTATTTATACTGCCCCAACAAAATAAGAATAAAAATAGGCATATTTGTGATCTTTTTTTTACGGAAATGACATAGAAATAACAGTACCAGCAATGTACTTTTCAAACCATTGGATAGACTGATACATACATGGCAGTAATCTATGCCATGAAAAAATCAATGTCAGTGAGGTGTGATATGAAATATCAAGACATTCGTAGTCAATTAAAAACCGGTGATATATCCGACATTCCGCACCTGATTTAGGAATAAATTTGCCGATAGCGCTCACCCAATACCTCCAAAATGATCTGCTGGTCTCCTGTTAGCTCAGTTACTTGTGGCGGAGCTTCTCCCAGTCGATATTCATGGATGCCACCAAAGCGCAAAAAGATCCAACGGGCCGTCGG
>NZ_JAPDBM010000027.1:0-60049 GCF_027705265.1 Aeromonas sp. QDB11
ACTACCTGAAGCAACACCGCTTATATACCCGCACACTTGGAATTATTTGAGTCTCTAAAAATGAGGGGATCTCTGAGGGTGACAATATGTTCTCTCGGTATCTCCCTTGTTGAAGCGGGGCAGCGCCATTAGAGTAGAGCAAACGGCAGCAGGAGCGTGCAGCGATGAAGATTCTTATTACCGGAGGAACCGGCTTTATCGGCCGCAAGCTGGTTGCCCATCTCAAGGTCAATCACGAGGTCGTGGTATTGAGCAGGCAGGGGAGCCGGGCCTACACCCTGCTGGGTCACGATATCAAGGTATTGGATAACCTCGACCGGCTCGATGACCTCAATGACGTGGATGCGGTGATCAATCTGGCCGGTGAACCCATCGCCGCCGGACGCTGGAGCGAGTCGCGCAAACAGCTGCTCTGCGATAGCCGCTGGCTGCTGACCGAGCAACTGGTGGATCTCATCAAGCTATCCAGCACACCGCCCAAGGTGCTGATCAACGCCTCCGCCATCGGCTGGTATGGCAGACAGGGCACCGAAACACTCGACGAGCAGTGCCGCTCTCCCTACGACGAGTTCACCCACCAGCTCTGCCAGCAGTGGGAGACCCTGGCGCAGGAGGCCCAGAGCAGCCAGACCCGGGTCTGTATCGTGCGGATCGGGCTGGTGCTTGGCATGGATGGCGGCGCGCTACCCAAAATGCTCCCCCCCTATCGGCTCGGACTCGGCGGCCCCATGGGGTCGGGCAGCCAGATGATGAGCTGGATCCATGTGCAGGATTTGGTGCGCGCCATACTCTTCCTACTGGAGCACGAAGAGTGCCGCGGCATCTTCAACGGAACCGCCCCCCATCCGGTCAGCAACCGGGAGTTCAGCCAGACCCTGGCCGCGACGCTGCACCGCCCGCACCTCTTTTTCGTCCCCGCGCCGTTGCTGCAACTGGTGATGGGGGAAGCGGCAGATCTGCTGCTGACCGGACAAAAGGTGATACCAGCACGGCTGCAACAGGCCGGTTTTCACTTCAGCTATCCCGAGCTGCCGAGCACCCTCACCAATCTGCTGCACGAGCCCCGTTAACTGACGCCAGCTCGCTGCGTTCGCTCGCCAGCACCTCACATAGCAAGCAGCCCGGCCAATGGCCGGGCTGCTTGTTTATGGTGGATGCTCAATTGCACCTTGTGGCATCGACTCGTTCTGGCGAGATTACAACAGCCCCTGACCCAGCCCCCGCAGCCGATCGCTGAGGGTGCCAGCCAGCAGCTGGCGTTGCATCCCCTGCCCCGCCAGCGTCACCAGCAGTGCCCCCAGCGTCGGCAGGCCGAGCCAGATGGCCCAGTGGAACTGCCACAGCCCCTCGAACCACCACCACTGCAGGCCAAAAGAGCATAGCTCCACCACCATGGCGGCACAGAGCCCCGCCAGCGCACCACTGGCCACCAGCTCCCAGCGCAACATCTTTTTCAGCAGGTCGCTGCTGGCCCCCAGGGTGCGCATCAGCAGCAACTCGCGCCGACGCTGGGCCATGCTGGCCTGGGTCTGGGTCAGCAGCACCAGCAGCGCGGCCACCGTCACCAGCCCCAGCATCAGGGCAAGCGCCCGGCTCACCTGCTCCGATACCTGGGTGAGCCGCGCAATCAGATCATCCACATCGATCAGGCTCACCGTGGGATGACGGCGAATAAGCTCCACCTCGGCAGTGCGCCCCGCCTCGGGCAGCCGATAGCTGCCAAGCCAGGTGCTTGAGAAGGGGGCCAGCAGATCCCCGGAGAAGATCATGTAGAAGTTGGGCCGCATATTGTCCCACTTGATGCTGCGCAAACTGGTGACCCTGGCGCCGAAACTGCGCCCCTCGATGGTAAAGGCGAGCATGTCCCCCAGCTTGATATCTAGCCGCTTGGCCAGCTCGCTATCCACCGACACCTCGCCGGGGCCGGCGAGCCATTTCCCTGCCACCAGCTTGTTGTCGGTTGGCAGGGTAGCCGTGGTGGTGAAGTTGAGCTCCCGATCGACCCCTTCACGGCCACTGCTGGCCCCCTCACCGACCGCCTCACCGGCGATATGGGTCAGCCTGCCGCGCACCATGGGATAGAAATCGGAGGTCACGGCCCCCGCCGCCGCCAGCTCGCTCAGGATCCCCTCCCGCTCGTTTTCCGCCACGTTGACCAGAAACCGGTTGGGCGCATCGACGGGCAGACGAGCCGAAAACTCATCCAGCAGATCGACTCGAGCCGCCCAGAGCAAACCAAACAACATCAATGCCAGCGCAAAACCGGCCAGCTGGAACAGGCCGCTGCTGCGCTCGCGCGACAGGTGTGCCAGCGCCAGCCGCAAGGCATGAGGCCCGTTCACTTTTGCTCCCAGCCGCAACATCAGCGCCGCCAGCAGGGCCAACAGCCCCATCAGCAAGCCCATGCCACCGACCAGACCCAGTGCCAGCCGCACATCGGCGGTAAAGCCCCAGACCAGCGCAAACAGCCCGAGCAAACCGACCGGTAGCGCCAGCCAGGGGGGAATGCCCGCCTCCAGCTCGCGGCGCAATACTCGCAGCGGCGGCACTTTCAACAGCCGCAAGAAGGGGACAAAGGCGAGCAGCAGGGTGATAAAGAGCGCCACCGCAACACCAAGGGCAAAGGGGCGCCAGGAGGGGGGCGGCAGATCCGGCGGCAACAGGTCCCCCAGCAGTTGCAAGGTGATCCACTGCATGGCGGTGCCCGCCACCAACCCCAGTAGCGCGCCGATCAGCGTCAACGACAGCAGCAAGGTTCCCATCAGTTGCCAGAGCGAGCGACGGGATGCCCCCAACGTCTTGAGCAGCGCCACCATATTGGTCTGGCGCTCGGCAAAGTGGCGCACCGCGATGCCCATCGCCAGCGCCCCCAACAACACCCCGCTTAGCGAGGCGAGCCGGAAGAAACGTTCGGCATTGGCCAGCGAGCGGCCCACCCGGGATTCGCTGTCATCCGGTTTGATCCACTTCTGTCCGGCCTGCAACTGCGGCAGTAGCCACTGTTCGTAACGGGCCAGCGACTCTCGCGGCCCCTTGAACAGATAGCGCCACTGCTGGCGGCTGCCCGGCAACAGGGCGCCGGTCGCCTCGATATCTGCACTGTGGATCAGCGCCCGCGGCGCCAGCAGGAAGGGGCTGAAGCCCTGATCCGGCTCCTCGCCAAGCAGACCGGCCACCTTGAGCACTGTATTGCCTACCTCCAGCTCATCCCCCGTTTTGGCCTGCAGCAGCTGCATCACCCGGGCGGAGAGCCAGATCTCGCCGGGGGCCGGGGCGCGGGCCGGTTCCAGCTCCAGCTTGCCGTAGAAGGGGAAACCGTCGGGCACCGCCCGAATGGAGGCAAGCTGCAGCGCATCGCCATGAAACAGCATGCTGTTGAAGCTGACGGTGGTCTGCACCGCCAAGCCATCCTGTTTCGCCCGGGCCAGCCAGCCATCCGGCAGAGCAGCGGCAGTGCGCAGCACCCGATCCGCCCCGATAAAATCACGGCCCGACGCCTTGAGTCCGGCATCGAGCCGATCCGCCACCAGCGCCACACTCAAGACGCACGCCACGCTCAGTGCCAGCGCCAGCACAAACCAGCGCAGCTCGCCGCTGAAACCTTCCCGGCGAAGCAGCCGCCATCCCAATCGCCACTGCATCATCCCTTGCATCTCCCGCCTGATCCGCAGCTCACCCCGTTACACCACATCATGGGCCACCTCGCGATCCAGTCTGCCCGCCGTCATGACCAGTTGCCGCTGGCAACGCTCGGCCAGCTGATGATCATGGGTCACTACCACCAGGGTGGTGCCGTGCTTGCGATTGAGTTCAAACAGCAGCTCGATCACCTTCTCGCCGGTCTTGCTGTCGAGGTTGCCGGTCGGCTCGTCCGCCAATAGCAAGCTGGGACGGGTCATAAAGGCGCGGGCGATAGCCACCCGCTGCTGCTCACCGCCGGAGAGCCGTGGCGGCAGATGGTGCAACCGCTCGCCAAGCCCGACTGCGGCCAGCAGTTCGCGGGCTCTTGGCTCGCAATCGCGCTCGCCGCGCAACTCGGCGGGCAGCATCACGTTCTCGAGCGCCGTCATGGTCGGGAGCAACAGAAATGACTGGAAGACAAAGCCAATCTGCTCGGCGCGCAATCGGGCCCGCCCCTCCTCATCCAGCTCCCCCAGGGATTTGCCGAGGATCTCGATATCCCCCTGACTCGGCAGATCGAGCCCGGCCAGCAGCCCCAGCAGGGTGGACTTGCCGGAGCCGGAGGCGCCGACCAGTGCCACCGTCTCGCTGCTATTGACTTGCAGATCGATCCCTTCAAGGATGGTGAGGCTTTCCTGGCCGAGGCGAACCGATTTGCCGAGGCCCTTGACGACAATAATGGGGGTTGAACTCATGCTCTGTATCCTTTGTTCCAATCCCTTGATGGCAATCCATAGCGGGAGTTGAATTGATGGTGCGTATTCTGTTTACCTTGTTGGTTGGCCTTGGCGGCCTGCTCTCGTCGGTTCAGGCACAGACTCTGCTGGTGCTGGGAGACAGTCTGAGCGCCGGCTATCAGATGCAGGTTGAGCAGAGCTGGCCCGCCCTGCTCAACCAGAAATGGCAAGAGGAGGGGGGCAAACACACCCTGCTCAATGCCAGCATCAGCGGTGAAACGACACAAGGGGCGCTGGCCCGTCTGCCCGCTCTGCTGAAGGAGCACAAGCCGGACTGGCTGCTGATCGAACTGGGGGGCAACGATGGCCTGCGCGGCTTCGCACCGACCATTACCCGCCAGAATCTCGCCAGCATGATCGCGCTCGCCAAGGAGCAGCAGACCCGTGTGGTGTTGACCCAGATCCAGCTGCCCCGCAACTACGGTGCCCGCTATCTGCGCCAGTTCGAGCAGATCTTCCCGGAGCTGGCAAAGGCCAACGATCTGCCGCTGCTGCCCTTCTTCATGGATGATATTGCGCTGCGCCCTGAACTTATGATGAACGATGGCATTCATCCCACCCCGGCGGCCCAGCCCCAAATCCGCGATAAAGTGGCCCGCTTTATGGAACCGCTGCTAAGCCAATAGTTCGCCTCTCTGAGCCATATCCCATAAACAAACATCCCGCCGAAGCGGGATGATTTGTTATTGATTGAGAAAAACCGGTTGGCTGCCTCTCAGTTTTCCAGCACCTGGCGCAGCCGCTCCTGCGTGACGCCCACCAGCAGATCGGGCTGGAACTTGGAGATAAAGCGGTCACAACCTACTTTCTTGACCATGGCCTCGTTGAAATTGCCACTGAGTGAAGTATTGAGGGTAATAAAGAGATCGGACATGCGCGGATCACTGCGCACCTCGTGGGTCAGGCGGTAGCCGTCCATCTCCGGCATCTCGGCATCGGTGATCATCAGCAGGATCTCGTCGGTCACCTTCTTGCCGGCATCGCACCACCCCTTGAGCAGGGTCAGCGCCTGCAAACCATCCTGACACTCGATCACCTCAAGCCCAAGCTGGCCCAGGGTCTCGCGCACCAGATTGCGGGCAGTGCTGGAGTCATCGACGATCAGCACTTTGCGGCCATGCATCTCGGGCAAGATCTCCCGATCCAGCACCTCTTCGGAGATCCGGATGTCATAGGTGATGATCTCCGCCAGCACCTTCTCCACGTCGATGATCTCGACGATCTGATCGACCCCCTCTTCCGGGATGCGGGTGATGGCGGTGAGATAGTTGGCGCGCCCGGCCGAACGCGGTGGCGGCAGGATATCCTTCCAGGTCATGTTGACGATGTTGGCCACCTGCCCCACCAGAAAGCCCTGAATGGTGCGGTTGTACTCGGTGATGATGAGGTTGGATTCACTGTCGATGGGCATGGGACGCATGCCGATGGCGCTGCGCAGGTTGATCACCGGGATCGAGGTACCGCGGATATTGGCCACCCCGCTGATATTATGGTGGGAACCCGGCATCTTGCTGAGGTGGGGCAGCTTGACCACTTCCCGCACTTTGAAGACGTTGATGGCGAACATCTGACGGGTGCCGAGACGAAACATCAACAACTCAAGGCGGTTTTCACCCACCAGTTGAGTTCGTTGATCAACGGAATCCAATATACTCGCCATACGCTGATATCCATCTGATTATTAATCGACTCTATTATAGAGGCTGCCTGTCAGGAAAGGCAGACGCATTTTCAACCAGAGCGACCAACCAGACAAAAAAAGTGAGGCCGAAGCCTCACTTATCTCATTGATTTTAAAATCAATAGCTACATACGGATTTCCAGCTGCCATCGGTTGCCTTGGGCTCGCTGCTGGTCCACCAGTTCGCCTGCCACACCACCTTGTTATGGGTAATGCGATCGCCGCCATTGGCATGATCCCCTTGCGGCCAGCTCGGATAGGCCTTGTAGGCCGCCGGATTGACGTTCTGGCTGCTGCAGCTGGTGCCCGGATTCTCACCGCCACCCGAGCCCAGCACGGCCTCCGGCAGGGTCGGGAACTCAGCCTTGAGCCCGATGGTCTGGCTGCCGCTGATGATGCGCATCCCGCTAGGCACACCCGCCGCAGGCAGGTAGTAGGTCATCGCGACTTCAATCTCGGCCCCCGGCGCCAGGGTCTGCCAGCCCGGCAGGTTCATGGCGACCTTGTGGAAGTCCTTCTCGTTGGCTATGCCTTCCGAGTTGTCGTTGCCACCGCTCTCCACCACTTTCAGGCCCATGCCACTCTGATCCGTTATGGTGTCAGAGGTGGAGGTGGGCACCAGAAACTCGATGCGCGCGCCGCCCGGAATGGTCTGGGTCGACTTGTTGACCAGCTTGAGTTTCGGGTTGATCGGGTAGTTGGAGTCCCCTTCCTTGAAGCCGGAGAGGCTGACCTGGATGTCGAGCTGGGCGCTCGGCGCGGCCAGATCGTTTTGCTTGGTGTTGTACGGGGTTGCCTTGGCAAACTTCTCATAAGCCAGGGTGGTCAGGGTACTGCCCATGCCGTACTCGTTCTTGGCCGGATCGAAGGCGTAGTCACCCGCCATCTCCCAGAACATCACGCCACCCAGACCGCGCTTGATGATGTAGTCCAGCTTGTGGCCCATGGACTCTTCATCTTCGGTTGAGAGGAACACCTTCTTCTCTTCGTTCCACAGCCAGGGCGCGTGGGCCTTGTCATCGTAGTAACGCACATACTTGCCCTGTATCACGTGAGCCGGATTGTTGGGATCCAGACCCCAGGCAGTGCCATAACTCGGCAGCGTGGTGATGCCGAGGCTGGCCGCATTCTCCAGGTTCTTGGCATGCCACATGGGCACGGCGCCACCGCCGATCTCCTTGCCGTTCTTGTCGAGATCGTGCCAGATGTTGTCGATGCCGACCGCCCCGTTGCCGCACGGAATCGTGCTGCCACCGGTGCCCGGCTGACAATCACTCTGACTCGGCAAGGCCGCCTTGCCACCCAACCCGTGACTGCCACCGCTCACCCCCTGCCAACCGCGGGTGTAATAGGGCACCCCGACGTTGATCTTGCCGGCCGCCAGCGCACCGCGGAAGTAGTGGGCAGACCAGGCGGCGTTAAGGTAACCGATGCCGCCAAACTGGGCCTGGGTATAGACGCCCCAGTGGGAGAGCTCGGGGTCGGCATTGTTGTCAAACAGCGCCGCGTTGTGACCGACAAAGTGGTTCCAGGCACCGTGGAAGTCATAGGTCATCAGGTTGACGTAATCGAGGTACTGGGTGACCTGGAAGTTCTCCATCCCGCGCAGCAGATAGGCCGATGCCGGTGAGGCGATGGTCAGCATGTACTTGCGACCATCTTCATTACCGGCGTTGTCGAGCCGCGCCCGCAAGGTCTTCATCAGCACCTCGTAGTTGGCAAACAGCTTGGCCCGGCACTGGTTGGAGAGCGGGAAATCGTTGGGGTTGCCCGCATCCTTCATCGAGGTGGGGTATTCGTAGTCGATATCGACCCCGTCAAAGCCGTACTGGCGGATAAAGCTCACCGCCGAGTCAGCCAGGGTGTTGATACCGGCAGTATTGACCGAGCAATTGCCCTTGGTGGTGGCAGTATAGAAGCCGCGCGTATCGGCCCAGCCCCCGACCGAGATGAGGGTCTTCACGTCCGGATACTGCTTCTTGTACTTCGAAAGCAGGTTGAAGTGGCCCTTGTAGGCAAATTCAGGATCCATCTCGGCACCCGGCACACCATCCCAGGTCATCTTGGTGGCAGCGTCGTCCACCTTGACCTGATGGCTCTGCTCATCCACCGCCGCGAAGGCGTAGTTGATGTGGGTGATCTTGTTCCATGGAATATCACTCACCAGATAGGCGGGCAGGCCATTCTTGCCGGTGCGCCAGGAGGTGAAGTAGCCGATGACCCGGCGGGCGTGATCATCCCCCATGCACTCGTAGCCATCCGGACGGTAGATCTGGCGGATATCGCAGGAGAGGTTACCGCCATCTGGCGGCAGCGCGGCCTCCTCGACAGTAACGCTCACCGCCGCCGACTCGCCGCTCAGATTGGTCTTGTCGGTAGCAACCAGCTTGAGGGCAGCACTGCCTTTGGCATCCGGCGTCCAGTTGACCTGCCAGGGGGCAGTGGTATCTTCGCCCACCTTCTTGCCATCGACATAGAGCTCGACTTTGGCCACATCGTTGTTGGCATCGGTGACATTGCCACTCACCGCCACACTGCGACCCAGCGTGACTTTGGCGCCATTGGCCGGACTGCTGATGCTCGCCTTGGGCGCCTCTGGCGCGGCCACGGCGGCGACGCTGAAGCTGGAATCTGCCTCGCTCAGCAGCTTGCCATCTTTATCCAGCGCGCGCGCTTTCAGAGCGTGCGCCCCCACACCAGCGGCACTCCAGCTGGCATTCCAGGGCGAAGCGCTCGCCGTGGCGACCGGCTTGCCATCGACAAGGTATTCCACTTTGACCAGCGCAGTCACCGGGCCGCTCAGGGTCACCGCCAACGCCACGCTGGCGCCTTCATTGAAACTGGCACCGGTAGCCGGTGAGCTGACTGCCACGCCGAGCGCCGGAGGGGGCACTTCGCCGCCATAGAGCTTCCAGGCATCGGCCCAGACCACGCCGACACCCGGCTCATAGTGATAGGGGGATGCTCCGCACCAGCCTGAATAGGGAAATTCCTTGCACTCGTAGAGGGCGCCGACGTTGCTGACGATATCGCCAGCCTTGTAGGCAGTACCGGATTTATAAGCGGGATAAGCGGCCTGAGCCCAGGCGGGCGCAGCCGCAAGGGCGACCAGCATGGCAAGCCTGCTGGGTCTGAAGAGCTGTTGCATATTGTTATCTTCCTTGTTTTGTCTTGGCATGGTTCACCAAGGCAAAGAACAATCGCAACCTGCGTGATGGGCGCAGACAACTGGCAATGGACCTGCCACACAAACCACCCTCACCCAGGGAAACCCCGCTATCTGGATCCATGATCCAGACCGGAGGCATTGCGCCCCGGCATCACTGCCGGTTTGCCCTTTACCTGGGTTCCGTGAGGAACGAGCCCAGTATAGAAAGGCAACACTCCCCCCTCAATCTTTATTCTCAAAGAGAATTATCCCCTGCCACGAAAGCGTCATGAACACAGGGTTGGAATTGATTAATTTATCAAAAAAATCATACTGTTACAGGGATCATAAAAAACGCTTTTCCGCACCTTCCCAGATTCGCTTAATGTGCGTTGGCTCACTGGTACGACATGCCAGAAATGTGACAATGCGCGCCCTTGGTCAACGAGCCAAGGCTATGGAATCACTGGCAAAAATAAAAAAGGAACACCTATGAAAGGTACTCGTACCCTGCTGTCGCTGGCCGTGGGGCTGGCACTTGCATCTCCTTCTGTCTACGCCGCATTTACCTGCCCAGCTGACGGGGCCCTCACTCCCATACCGGTTATTCAAGGTATTGGTGACAAGAGTCCGCTCATTCCAGCCGATAAATTTGAAAGCCCGCAAAGCGTAAATGTCAAAGCTGTTGTCTCGGCACTTGGAGAAAGTCTCAATCAGGGTTTTTATCTGATTGATCCCACTGGAGATGGCAATCCACAAACCTCGGATGGCATTTTTGTCTTCCCGGAAGACAAAAACTTCCTCAATAACAACCCTGATATCAAGCCTGGCGCCCAAGTCTGTCTGGAAGCCAAAGTCGCCGAATATTATGGCCACACCCAGTTGAAGCTAGTCAAAGATGGTACAACGCCAAGGATGGAGGTACTTGCTCAAGGGGTGGCCCCCGCGGCAACCCCCTTCCGGGTACTGGACAATGAAAACTTGGCCCGTGCACTTGAAAGACATGAAGGGATGCGCATCAGGCTCGATGCAGATAGTGCGCTGAAGATCAGCCGTAACTTCAGCTATGACTACGCCGCCAAGCGCAACAACCTTGTCCTATCCCACATGGAACCACTCTTCAAGCCAACACAGCTGTATGCAGCCAACAGCAAAGAAGCCAAGGCATTGGCCAAAAACAATGCCCGCAACAGAGTGTTTCTTGAATCAGATGTCAAAGCCGCTAATGGCAAACTTCCCTGGCTACCTAACTGGGAACCTGAGCTGGGCTACCTGCGAATCGGCGATGCGCCGGTCAATCTGGAAGCTATGGTGAGCTACAGCTACAACGAATACCGGCTGATTGTGCCAAAAGATCAGATGATTACCGTAGGTGACTTATTGCGGACCAGCGACAACGATCGCCAAAATGCCCCTGCCCGAACCGCTGGATCAGATCTGCGGGTCGGCAGCTTCAACGTACTCAACTACTTCACCAGTAATCCTGCTATTGGTGGAGCACTAAATCCCCTGTGTGGCAGCAGCTACAGCGATGCATGTAACCGGGGCGCCAAAAATCTGGAGGACTTCCAGCAACAGCGAACCAAAATCGTCAACGCGATCACCGAGATGGATGCTGACGTGCTTGGCCTGATGGAACTGGAAAATAACGGTTTTGATGATCATTCCGCCATCAACGATCTGGTGCAAAGTCTCAATGCCAAGCAAAAAGATTCAGGCAAGCAGTACAACTTCGTAACTGTGCCAAAATCACTGCTCGATCAGGAGCGCTTCTTCGGTAGCGATGCCATTATGGTGGCGATGATTTATCGGCCAGCCAAGCTGACCCCACAGGGTGATGCCAACATCATCACACTACCGGTACAAAAATATCAGGATGCGAAAGGTGCCGAGAAGCAGGCTTCACAGCGCGACTCTCTGGTGCAGACCTTTACCGTCAAGGGCAGCAAGGAACCACTGACGTTGGTGGTCAACCACCTCAAGTCCAAGGGGTCAGGCTGTCTGGAAAATCTGGATGGCAAAGAGCCTGCCGACCTGCAAGGCAAATGCACAGAGTTTCGGGTTTCCGCCGCCAAGGTGCTGGGTGAAGCGGTCAGCAAACTGCCGGGCCAGGTAATGCTGGTAGGTGATTTCAACTCCTACGCCAAAGAAGACGCGATTAGAGTGTTGACCGACTATGTGCCAACCGATAGCCAGCGCAAGATCGTTTCGGCGGCCAAAACCTTCCTCGGCGACAAAGTCTATGAACAAACCGGCAGCGAAGTCACCAAAAGCTACGGTCTGATCGACCTGAATGTCAAATTCAACAAAGAGAAGGCCATCTCCTACAGCTATGAGGCTGAGCTCGGCACCCTAGACTACGCCCTCGCCAACCCGGCGCTGGCCACTAAGGTAGTGGCGGTCGCAGACTGGCATATCAACTCATACGAAAGCAACCTGTTCGAATACGTACGGGACTTCACCGGCGACATGATCAAGTCTGACAACCCCTTTAGCGCCTCCGACCATGATCCCATCATCGTCGACCTGCGACTGGAGAGCGATGCCACCAAACCGGACACCTCATCCGGTGGCGGTGCGCTGGGACTCGGCCTGCTGGCCCTGCTGCCGCTGGCCTGGCGCCGTCGCCGTTAACCACGGCGCATCTGAATAGTGCAACCAAAGCCCGCGAGACCCGCGGGCTTTTTCGTTGGAGCAATGGATTTACACATAAAAAGCGCAGAAGTATGGGGAAAAGGAATGCGGGAGCAAACAAAAAGGCCACCGCGATGCGGTGGCCTTTTTGCTTCTTGTAACAAGAATTTGGTGGAGCTACGCGGGATCGAACCGCGGACCTCTTGCATGCCATGCAAGCGCTCTCCCAGCTGAGCTATAACCCCAACTCACCTCGGCGCTGACGAAGTTATCTCCGGCAACGGAGGCGCATGATAGGCATCACCCGCTTTGCTGTCAACCCTAAAATAACCGCGATTGATTCGTTTAGTCAAAATTGCAGCAGTTCGCTGTTTTTACCAGCAAGGAGCACGCTATCTCTCTGTTTTATGTCATAAATCGGCTCAAACCCCGATAACGCGCAGGTCATCAGGCATGCTCCCTTCTCTATATAAGATTCTCGCTCACAGGCCTCTTTTGCTGGCTGGCAAGCAGGTTCTCCCCCGTCACCCCGGGAAAGCCTTTCCATAAAGAGCTTTGCATTTGAAAACCCTTTCCATGATTTTGGTAAATTTACAACACAAAAAGTTGATCCAGCTCACAAATGGCCATAGGATCAAACCGTGACACAGGTCACACACCATAACCATAAATGACAGAGCGATGAGGTAAACCATGTTTGAGAATCTGGCAGTCCTGTTCCGCCTCAAGGGCGCAACCACCAAGAGCGGCATTGTAGAGAAAGATGCCTATGCACCGTCCACCCGTGAATACTACTTCCGCTACGGCAAATGAGCCGTGAAAGTATTTCACCAATAATAGTAATAAAACTACATCACACATCCTGTCGCAGCGCCATCAGGTGCTGTCCTGTCCAGGCCAGAGCATTACCTCGGCCACACCTGAACTCCACCAAACAACAATGGGGCCCGCAGGCCCCATCTTTTATTGCATCGGCTTATTGCCGGATCACAGCTTGATCCAGGCATCGCTCCATGCGGTTCCCTTGCCGGGCTCATAGGCCCAGGCTGCACCGGAACACCAGCCGGTGTAGGGGTGCGGTTTGCACTCGTAGCTGGCGTCGCCATTACTGACGCGCTCGCCCGCTTTGTAGGGGGTGCCAGCCTTGTAGGCCGGGTAGTCACCATCCGGCGGCGTCACGCCCCCCTCTTCCCCTTTGACCAGCAGGGCATGGCTGGCGCTACGGCTCAGGCTCCCTTCATCGGTCACCGTCAGTTTGATATCCAGTTTGGTATCGCTGGCCGGCTTGGGCAGAGTCAGCTCCAGGGTCACCTGATCCAGCGCTGGGGCCGCGGCGCCGGCCGGAATGGTCCAGGCATAGCTCAGCGGCTTGCCTTCCGGATCGCTGGAGTGCTGGGCGGAGAGGATCACCTTGCTGCCACCTTCGGCCTGCGCCGGGCCGGTGATAGTGGCCACCGGTGGCAGGTTGGTGCCGCCACCATTGTCTTCAATCACCAGCTCGGGATAGAAGTGCTGGACGCAGCGGCTGTAGTCACCCTCCTTGAAGGCGCTGAAGCGGGTCTGGTAGCCCACCAGCTTGCACGCATAGCTTTTGCCGCCGTTGGGGTTCTCGGCCACATAGCTCCAGTCCTGCTCCCAGTAGATGGGCAGGGCACCGGAGCCCTGATTGTCAAAGTACTTCATGTTCTTGCAACCGAGCACTTCGTCAGCGGGCACTGCCACGGCCAGATAGTTGGCAAATTCGCGATAGTAGTTGATGCGGTTCTGGGACTGGGCGTGTTCGGCACTGCCACCACACTCCACTCCGCCGTTGATGATCTGGGTGGTCACCCCGAAACCGGGTACCAGACCGTTCTGCTTGTCGTGCTCGTTCGGCTGCCAGGTGCCGTCGATGACATGGAGCATGGAGGGCTTGGGCGGCTGCGGATAGGTGTAGAAGAACACCGCGCTGGCGAGGTTCAACCAGCTGTCGGCCACCAGCTCAGGCTGGTCGAGCAGGGTGCGCACCGTGCCGAACATCGCCTCGGAGAAGGGGCCATAGTTGTAGTTGTAAGAGAGCTGCTTGGCACCGCGACCGAAATAGCTCTTGAACTCGCCATTGTCGAAGGTGCCGCATGGCCACTGCTGACCCTGCCATACGCTGGGACTGCACTCGGCGTTGTAACCACCGCGCATCGCTTCGGTCCAACCCATTTCACGGACATAGACCAGCGCCTGACGCCACTCGGCCTCCGGACGCCAGCTCTCGTGGCCGCCGGTCTCCTGCGCGAAGTGGGCGAACATGGTCGCCAGGGTCTTGCGACAGATGGCCTCGGCATCGCGACCATCGCTGTAGTTGCTGCACAGGGCCGGGAACTTGGCGGCCGCCTGCAACAGGCCGCGATAGGTATACTCCGGAGCACGCAGCGGGAACAGGTAGCTGAACTGGCTTTCGCTCAGCAGGCTCTCTACCAGCTTGACGTTGTCCGGGTTGTCGGCTCGGCCCGGTTGCACCGCTTCCACCACCAGATTGTCACGGGTAGCAATGGAGGCCTTGACCGCTTCCATCGCCGGGAAATCGGTCAGCGCCTGCTCTTTGGCATCCAGCTCGGCCTGGCTCATGTAGACAGGGGTGGTGCTGCCATCCGGCGGGGTGGGAGTCGGCGGCGTGGGCTTGTCATCGCCATCGCCATTGTCCGGCGGAGTCACTTCCCCTTCGCCGATCAGTTTCCACGGGGTATCCCACTCGTTGGCCACCGCCATGCCGGGAGTCTGACCCGGATTGACCCACCACTTGGCCTCGAACACCTGGCCGTTGTAGTTGACCTGGCTGCCGCCCGGATAGGATTTGTTGATGTCATATGCCTCGGCCGCCCACAGGTGGCCGCTCAGCATCAAGCTGGCAAGCAGAAGGGTGATGCGATTTTTTTTCATTATTGTTGCTCTCTGGCTAAATTTTTCAGCAGGAAAAGACGGGGTCAGAACAGACCCCGTTACCATCATAACGATCTCGACTTAACGGCAGCTTGCCGCCCCGACATCCAGCCAGACATCGTGCTTGCCCGGCTCGTTGCCCTGAGTCCACCATTTGGCCTTCCACTGACGACCGTTGTGGTTGGTCAGGTCACCGCCGTTGTAGGCAACGGCCGCGTTCCAACCCAGATCAACCTGACTCAGCAGCGCCCACTGATCGGCGGAACGGCTCGGCTCATTGCCCTGAGTCCAGTACTTGGCACGCCATACCAGCTGGTTGTGGCTCACCTTGTCACCGCCGTTATAGACCTTGCTGACCTGCCATGCAGGGACGTTGGCTGCTTCCGGGTCGGTGGTGTTGCAGGAGCCACCCTCACCGCCTTCGTTGATCGGGGTAACGGTGAGGCGGGTTGCCGCGTTGGCGTCGAGCGCACCATCAGAGACAGTCACGGAGAGGTCATAACCGGTTTCGGCATCGACCGCCGGGCCGGTGACCACCAGAGTGGCGCTGCTCTGGCCGGTCGCCGTGATACCGGCAGGCACTTGCCATTGGTAGATCAGCTCGTCGCCATTGGGGTCGGATGCCTTGGCAGTGATGCTCACCTGTTTGCCCGCTTCCACCTTGACGCTGGCGGGCAGGGTGACCACCGGAGGCAGGTTGGGTTGCGGCGCCTTGTTGGTCACCACCACCTGATCCCTGGCGGTCAGTTGATGGTCATCGGCCACGGTCAGCTCGAACACCAGCGCGGCATCGGCGCTCACGGCATTCACATCGACCCGCACCTTGGCCTGAGTGGCATCACCCAGCACGGCTGGTGGGCCGGAGAGCTGCTTCCAGCTGTAGGTCAGGGCGCCTTTTTCCGGATCGTGAGAAGCGGAGCCATCCAGCGTCAGGGAGGCCGGACCGGTCACGGTCACATCGCTACCCGCGTTGGCAACCGGCGGCTTGTTGACTGGCGGGGTGATCCCCTCGCCATGGCCGAGCCCTTCGTGCATGGCGTTGAGGATGTCGCCGTTGTCGGCATCGATCTCCCAGGAGAAGAGACCACCCAGCTTGTGAGTCAGTACATACTGGCCTTTCGCCTTGACCGAGCGCTCATCGTCATAGGTGATCAGCTCACCGGTGGAGGGCTTGAACAGGGTGGCCGCTTCGGCGGTCTCGTCGTAGTTGTACTCCCAACCCGCGCCCATGTGGCCGTTGACGATGTGGCGATAGTCCAGCACACCATCTTCCCAGGTGCCCTTGATCTTGCCGGTGGCGGTGCCGGTGAAGGGATCGTTGCCCTGATAGCCGCTCACCCCTTTCCAGCCACGGCCATACATGGCGGCACCAATAACCAGCTTCTCGGAATCAACACCTTGAGCCAGCAGCAGATTAACCGCTTCATTGGTGTTGTAGCGCTTGTTGGCCGAGCCGTTGGTGGCCTGATAGAGGTTGGCCTGATGGCCCAGAGAGGTGTTGCTCCAGCCACCGTTGTAGTCGTAACTCATCACGAAGAGATGATCCATGTACTGCTGGGCAGCCTTGTAGTCCACATCCTCAATCTTGTCGTAACCGGCACCGATGGCAGAGGTGAGCTGATAGGTGCGACCGGTCTCTGCTTCCAGCTCGTCGAGCATGGCGCGCAGATCCTTCATGATCAGCACATAGGTTTCACCATCCTTGCTCTTGTCACCCAGGTTGGGGTTGGCACCGTCGCCACCCGGATACTCGAAATCGATGTCTACACCGTCGAAGAACTTCCAGGTCTGCAGGAACTCTTTGACCGAGGCGACGAACACGTCGCGCTTGGCCTTGTCATGCATAAAGAAGAAGGGATCGGAGAGGGTCCAGCCACCGACGGAGGGGAGGATCTTCAGGTCAGGATAGGCCTGTTTGAGGGCCATCAGGTTGCCGAAGTTGCCCTTGTAGGGCTCGTCCCAGGCGACCAGCGAACCCTGCCCTTTTTGCAGTGCCGCCCAGGGGTCGTGAATGGCGACCTGGAAATCCTTGCGACCGGCACAGGAGCGCTGCAGCGCCTGGAAGCTGCCGGAGATCTCCTTGAGGCTGTCGTTGAGGCCATCACCGCCGCAGATCGGGGTGAAGCCATAGAGGATATGGGTCAGGTTCTGGGCGGGCAGCTTGTCCACGCTGAAGTTGCGATCGTAGACGCCCCACTCCACATAGTAGGTACCGACCACCTTGCCGGACTTGTTGACATAGGGTTTGTTATTCTCCTGCAGGGCAGGCTTGAGCGGTACGAGGTGGCTGCCATCGGTATCGGCGACCACGATCTCCTTGGCATCGGACAGGGTGCAGCCATCGCCGTTGCACAGCGCGACCTGCATCTGATAACGGCCCCCCTTGTGCACCTTGAAGGTAGCGGTGCCCGCCGCCGAAGAGGGACCCGACCAGACTTCCTTGCCATCCAGCAGCACCTTGGCACTCTGACCGATATCGCCGCTCCAGATGTTCCAGGTGACGGTCACATCGGCGCCATCCTTGACCTTGACCAGCTCGTTATAGGCGGTTGCAGACTGATTGACTTCGACGATGGCAAACTTGGTGGGGCCCCAACCGATGGCGGGTTTGCCCGGTGCGGCAGCATGAGCGGCAGATGAAGCGAGCAGAGTACCGACCATCATGGCCAGCAATGCGGGTTTTGGACTTAGCATATTGCTTTCCTTTACGTTATGGAAAAACGAAAGGGCAACGCAACACGACAGGTAACACAAAAATAGCCACCCCTTGGCAAAGGCAGCCTGCATAACTCTGTGGTGGCCCCGCTATCCTAGGTCGATATGTCCCTTAGACCGGAAGCTTTGCGTCCCGACTTTTCAATCGGTTTGCCCTTGTCACAACTTTATTCTTGGCGATAAATAATCGCGGATTAACTTTAGGGTAATTCGGATAGCTAAGCAAATCCGACCATTGCCAGCCAAGCTGTTGCCAAGCTCACATTTCACTCACTTTTTTAGAATTAACGCTTAATAAACAGACTCATGCATGAAAGGAATGTCATCATCCCCAACCGAAGGCGGCGCGCCATTTATTGATCCAAATCACATCAACACGATAAAAATCAATCAGTAAGCGTATTTCACATCAAAAGACCCATCTGCATCGCAATGTATGAATATATAATCGCCGTTTTGCATGACCATCAGGTGCCTTCATGCCCAGCGATCTCCCCTCACGCACCCGGCTATCCAGATACGACAAATTTGTTCGCCTGACGGTCTACACACTGCCACTGGCGGGGATAATCCTGCTGCTCAACAGCCTCAACGGCTGGCAGAAGGCACCGCTTGCCTGCACCTTGCTGCTCCAGAGCTACCTTATCTGCACCATCTGGCTCTATCGCCACTACCGCTACCATCTGCAGCGCCAGTGGCAGCATCTCAGTGAGGCGCTCCGGATCAACGAAATCACCGCCGAGCTGGCCCGCAACTCGGCGCAATACCAGACCGAAGAGGCCTTTCTGGAGGATCTGCTCAGACGGGCCGTGATGTTGATCCCGGGGGCCGAGATGGGCTGCCTGATCAAGCTGCTGCCGGGCACAGGGATGTTGAGATATGAAGCGGCCATCGGCATGGATCTGGTGAAACTGCGGCGGATCAATTTACCGCTTGAGCACACCTTTCAGTACAAGCTGACTCAGGGGCGCTGCAACAAAACGCTGCTGATCAACGACCTGTCGAAGATCAATGCCACCATGCCCCTGTCCGAACAGGACAAGGAGCTGCTGGTCAACTGCAGCGACCTGCCCATCCGGGCCACCCTGGCGACCCCAATCCATATCGATGGTCAGCTCTACGGCATGATCAATATGGACAGCAGCAAACGTCATGCTTTTACCCGCTACGACAGCCACCTGATGGCAATTCTGGCGCGGGATATTCGCCACGCCATCACCATCTATCAGCAGTCCCGCCGCATCTATCAGCTGGCCAATACCGACCAGCTGACCGGCCTCGCCAATCGCCAGCAATTCGAACTCGCTCTGCAGGCACAGCCGGAAGGCACCCTGCTGCTGATCGACATGGACAATCTCAAGCAGCTCAATGACAGCTGCGGCCATCTGGCGGGTGATCAGGCCCTGCGCCTGATCGCGGATGGCATACGCCAGCACTTCGGTCAGGGGGTGATTGCCGCCCGTTTTGGCGGGGATGAATTTGTGCTGCTCACCACTCTGGCACCGCCCACGCTGCAACAGACAATGACTATGCTGGCGACCATGCTGGCCAGCGCCTCCCCCACTATCTCGTGCAGCATGGGGATGGCCCCCTATCGCGGCGACTTTGCAGCCGCATTTGCCAGGGCCGATGCAGCCATGTATCAACACAAGCGGCGCCGCAAGGAGCAGCAGGCGGCACAGATGCCAGCTATCGGGGAGAGCATCAATCACTAGCCCGCAAGGGCCGCAGTCGTCGAGCAAGAGACAAGAAGGGAAGGGAAGGGAAGGGAAGGGAAGGGAAGCGAAGCGAAGCAAGTTGGCAGGCCTGCCAGCATTTAATTGTGCGGGGAGAAAAAACGGGGCATGACTGGCATGCCCCGCCACTATTCCACGCTTATTTACAGCTGGCGGCCCCCACATCCTGCCAGACATCGTGTTTACCGGGCTCATTGCCCTTGGTCCAGTACTGCGCCTTCCACTGACGACCGTTATGGGTGGTGATCTCGCCACCGTTGTAGGCCACATTGGCATCCCAACCCAGTTGCACCTTGCTCACCAGCAGCCACTGATCCGCGGTGCGGCTCGGCTCGTTGCCCTGAGTCCAGTACTTGGCCTGCCACACCAGCTGGTTGTGGCTCACCTTGTCGCCGCTGTTATAGGTGCTTGCCGCTTTCCAGACTGGCCAATTGATCGCATCCGGATCAGTCGCCGTGCAACCACCGCCACTGCTGGCCGGTTTGACCGTCAGACGGGTTGCCGCACTGGCATCCAGCCCGCCGTCGGAGACGGTGACGCTCAGGTCATAGCCGGTGTCGCTGGTCACGCTCGGGCCGGTGACCACCAGAGTGGCGCTGTTCTGACCCGTTGCGGTGATGCCTGCCGGCACGCTCCACTGATAGGTCAGGGGATCGCCATTCGGATCGGAGGCGGTCGCCTTGAGGGTCACCTGCTTGCCCGCCTCCACAGAGGCCGTGGCAGGTACACTCACCACCGGCGCCAGGTTGACTTGCGGCGCCTTGTTGGTCACCACCACCTGATCACGGGCAGTAAGGTTGTGGTCATCGGTCACCGTCAGCTCGAACACCAGATTGATGTCGGCAGCCACCGCGTCCAGCACCACACGGGCCTTGGCCTGAGTGGCATCGAGCAAACCAGCCTGCGGCCCGGAGATCTGCTTCCAGCTATAGCCGAGTGCGCTGTTCTCTGGATCGTGGGAGGCCGAACCATCCAGCGTCACCTCGGTCGGGCCGGTCACCTTAAGGTCACTGCCCGCATTGGCCAGCGGCGGCTTGTTGGCCGGTGGCGTGACGCCACTGCCGTGACCCAGCCCCTCGTGCATGGCGTTAAGGATGTCGCCGTTGTCGGCATCGATCTCCCAGGAGAAGAGGCCACCGAGCTGATTGGATAGCACATACTGCCCCTTGGCCTTGACCGAACGCTCGTTGTCATAGGTGATGAGATCGCCGGTCGCCGCCTTGAACAGATAGGGCCCCTCGGCCACCTCGTCATAGCCCTGCTCCCAGCCCGCCCCCATCCGGTTGTTGACGATGTCGCGGTAATCCACCACCCCGTCCTCCCAGGTTCCCTTCACCTTGTCAGTTGCCGTACCGGTGAAGGGGTTGTTGCCCTGATAACCGCTCACCCCGGTCCAGCCACGACCATACATGGCGGCCCCGACCACCAGCTTGCCGGGCTCAACACCCTGCACCAGCAACTGCCTGACCGCCTTGTCGGTGGTGTACTTGGTATCGGGATCCCAGCTCGCCGCATAGAGGTTGGTCTGGTGACCCAGCTCGGTCTTGCTCCAGCCACCGTTGTAGTCGTAGGTCATCATGAAGATGTGATCCATGTAGGGCTGGGCCGCCTTGTAGTCCACATCCTGGATCTTGTCGCCCCCCGCCCCGATGGCCGAGGTGAGCTCATACTGGCGCCCGGTCTCGACCTCCAGCTCGTCGAGCATGGCGCGCAGCTCCTTCATCAGTACCACATAGGTGGCACCATCGCTCGGGCTGCCCAGTTTCGGGTTGGCACCCTGACCACCCGGATACTCCCAGTCGATATCCACGCCATCGAAGAACTTCCAGGTCTGCAGGAACTCTTTTACCGAGCCGACGAACACATCGCGCTTGGTTTTATCACCGAGGAAGTAGAAGGGGTCGGATAGGGTCCAGCCGCCGACCGAGGGGAGGATCTTGAGGTTCGGATAGGCCTGCTTGAGCGCCATCAGGGCGCCAAAGTTGCCCTTGTAGGGCTCGTCATGGGCGGTGAGGCTGCCTTGCGGCATCTGGATGGCGGCCCAGGGATCGTGCATCGCCACCTTGAAGTCGGCGCGACCGGCACACGCCCGCTGCAGCGCCGGGAAGCTCCCTTCGATCTCCTTGAGGCTGTCGTTGAGGCCATCCCCGCCGCAGATGGGGGTGAAACCATAGAGGATATGGGTCAGGTTCTGGGCAGGGATCTTGTCGACCGTAAACTTGCGGCCATAGACGCCCCACTCCACATAGTAAGTCCCCACCACCTTGCCGGACTTGTTGGCGTAAGGCTTGTTGTTCTCCTGCAGCGGCGCCTTGAGTGGCGCCAGATGGCTGCCGTCAGTATCGGCGACCACGATCTCCTTGGCGTCAGAGAGGGTGCAGCCATCGGCGTTGCACAGCGCCACCTGCATCTGATAGCGCCCCCCCCTTCTTCACCTTGAATGTGGCGCTGCCCGCCGCGGCGGAAGGGCCGGACCACACCTCCTGACCATTGAGCAGCACCTTGGCACTCTGGCCCAGATCGCCGCTCCAGAGGTTCCAGTTCACCTCCACATCGGCGCCATCCTTTACCTTGACCAGATTGTTGTAGGCAGTGGCCGCCTGATCGACTTCGACGATGGAAAACTTGGTGGGGCCCCATCCGATGGTCGGCTTGCCGGGCGCAGCAGCATAAGCAGACGAGGCACAGCAGAGACCGACCGCGAGGGCCAGCATGGTAGGCTTTGGACTTAGCATTTTTTATATTTCCCTATTTCGTTATGTTGGCAACGAAAAGGGCTACGCCCTGACAGGTAACGCAGACAGCAGTGCAACCTCTTGGCAAAGGTGCACAACAACCTGTGGTGGCCCCGCTATCTCAAGTACGGCTCATTCCCTGGACCGGAAGCTTTGCGTCCCGACCTTGCGATCGGTTTGCCCTTCGGTTACTTCATTCGCGATGAAAATAATCGCATCCCGACTATAGAGTGAGCCGATCCGGTCCGCTACTGTCGGCGTTTACCGACAATGACAAACCAATGCAGCAATGGATTGCCATCACGCAAGAATGTGAAGGCATCTTCGCCGATAAAACTCTGTTCTCGGCATTCATCCATGACCACGGCCCGCGCAACCATTGCGTGGTTTTGTGAGCCTGTTCACGGCTTGCCGTCCCGGATGCGGCTATCGCAGCAGCAGACTGTTCATCAGGGCCCGCAGTTTGAGCGGTTTGACCGGCTTGCTGATGTAGCCATACCCTCCTTCGCGGATCTGCGCCTGCAACTCGCTCTTGCGATCGGCGCTGATGATGATGCCGCCCAGCTCATCACCACACACCCGTTGTAGCGCGGCCAGCGCCTCCAGCCCGGTCTTGCCGTCGTCGAGGTGATAGTCAGAGAGCACCAGCCTCGGCACAAACCCGTCTGCTACCAGCGCCTCGGCTTCGGCCAGATCGACGGCGCAGCGCACCTCACAGCCCCAACGGCCGAGCAGGGTGCTCATGGCGGTCAGAATGTCCCGCTCGTTATCGATGCAGAGCACGGTCACCCCCTCCAGCTGGCTGTCGCGCACTACCGGCGCCGCCAGCTGATGAACCGTGACCGGCCGGGTCGCCAGATTGAGGGTCACCGCAAAGACCGACCCCTTGCCCGGCCAGCTCTGCAGGGTGAGCTGATGACCGAGCACCTGCGAGATGCCGCGGGCGATGGCGAGCCCCAGACCCAGCCCCTGCTCCTTGGCGGTGCGGGAGTGATCGAGGCGGGAGAACTCGTCGAAGATCGCCTCCTGTTTGTCCTGCGGAATGCCGGGGCCGTTGTCCCACACCTCGATGCGGATCTTCTCCCCAAACCGACGACAACCGAGCAGCACCCGACCGCCCGGGTTGTAGCGAAACGCATTGGTCAGGAAGTTCTGCAGCACCCGGCGCAGCAGCCGCACATCGCTGTGCACCGCATGCTTGCTCTCCACCACCGAGAAGTTGATCCCCCCCGCCTGCGCCAGCACGCCAAACTCCGCCTTGAGGTTGTCAAACAGGTCGCGCAGGGCGAAGTCGAGCTTCTTGGCCTTGAACTTGCCCGCTTCGAGTCGCGAAATATCGAGCAGATCGGTAATGAGATCCTCGGTCGCCCCCAACGCATCATCGATATGGCGGGCGATACGGGCCTGCTCGCCAGCAGCGGGCAGCATCTCCAGCAAGGAGGAGGTAAACAGCTTGGCGGCATTGAGGGGCTGGGTCAGATCGTGGCTGACCGCCGCCAGAAAACGGCTCTTGGAATGGTTGGCCCGCTCCACCTGCTGGTTCACCAGCAGCAGCTGGCGGTTGAGTTCGGAGAGCTCGTGGGTGCGTTCGGCCACTCGCGCCTCCAGATGTTCGTTCGCTTCGCGCAGCACCCGCTCCGCATCGCGAAACGGCGTAATGTCGGTAAAGGTCATGACGAAGCCGCCGGCGGGCATGGGGTTGCCCTGCATCTCGATCACCCGCCCGTCCGGGCGCTCCCGCGCCGAGATATGGGCGCTGCCGCGCTTCATAAAGGCGACCCGCCGCGCCACGTGATCCTCGATATCACCGGGGCCACAGAGCCCCTGCTGGGCGTTATAGCGGATGATCTCCTCGATGGAGCGCCCCGCCTGAATAAGACCCGGCGGATAGTGGAACAGCTCGATGTAACGGCGGTTCCAGGCTACCAGCCGAAGCTCCCTGTCCACCACCGAGATCCCCTGCCCAATATGTTCGATCGCCCCCTGCAGCAGGCCGCGGTTGAAGCGAAACACGTCGGAGGCCTCATCAACTATGGTGGCGATCTCCTCGAGCTGCATGTTGCGCCCCTGCAGGGCCGAGGCGAGCACCAGCCGCGCCGATGAGGTACCAAATACCCCTGCCAGCAGCCGCTCGGTGTGGGCAATCAGCTCGGCCGAAGCCTGCATTTGCGGAGCAAGCGTGCCGCCCCGCTCACCGGCGAAGCGGCCAAAGGCGCGCTTGACCCGGCTTGAGCCGACAAAGCGGGCCGCCAGCATCTCCAGCTCCTTGACCGAAACCCGCGCCTGATAGAGGGCGGCGGTATCGCGGCTCGGCTTGCCGACAAAGTTGGCGGCCTGCAGCCGCTCGCTCACCGCAGGGCGCGATAACAGGGAACCGGCCACATAGCCAAGCAGGTTGAAGAGCAGGCTCAGGAAGATGCACCAGGCCCCGAGGCTCAGCTCGCGAAACGCGGGCCAGTCCGGCGGCGCCAGCAGCTCGGCCAAGGGCGAGCCCGCCAGCAAGCCACTCTCTACCAGCAGGGTCACGAACCAGAGACTCACCCCGAGGCTCAACCCAAGATAGACCCCCTTGCGATTGCCGTGACGCCAGTAGAGACCGAGCAGCAGGGCCGGTGCAAACTGGGCCACCGCGCCAAAGGAGAGGTAACCGATGCGCGACAAGCTGGTGAGATCGCCGAGCCAGAGGTAGAGCCCCCAAGCCGCCAGCAAAATCAGCAGGATGGCGCCACGGCGCACCTGCAACAGCAGCCGCACCAGTCGCTCGTCGCGCCCCTGCCGCCAGAAGCGGCGCAGCAGCACCGGCAGCACCAGATCGTTGCTCACCATAATCGCCAGCGCGATGGTGCAGACGATCACCATGCCGGTGGCCGCCGAGGTGCCGCCGAGAAACGCCAGCATCGCCATGCCATCGAACCCGAGGGCCATCGGCAGACTGATCACATAGGTGTCGGAGGCCATATCAGCCCCCACCCACTGCTTGCCCGCCAGCGCCAGCGGCCAGATAAAGAGCCCCATCACGAACAGGTAGAGCGGGAAGATCCAGCGCGCCCAGTGCAGATCCTGCCCCTGATTGTTCTCCACCACAGTCACATGAAACTGGCGCGGCAGGCAGATAACGGCGCACATCGCCAGCACCGTGTAGATGGCAAGCTCCAGCAGGTTGCCTGGGCTCACCGCTACCACCTGTGCAAAGAAGTCGCGGGTCACCTGCTCGTGAGCCTCGCCGGGTTTGCTCAGGATCAACCAGAGGGCGAAGCCCCCCACCGCGATAAAGGCCAGCAATTTGACCACCGACTCGAAGGCGATGGCCACCACCATTCCCCTGTGATGTTCGGTGGCATCAAGATGGCGGGTGCCGAACAGGATGCTGAACAGCGCCAGCAGCAGGGTGACCCCGAGCGCCAACTCGCTGGTATTGCTGGTCGGGCTGATGCCACCGCTGTTGACCATCAGCAGATCCAGCCCGGTGACTATGGCTTTCAGTTGCAACACCAGATAGGGGAGGATCCCCATGATGGCGATAAGAGAGATCACCATGGCGAGCCGCTGGGACTTGCCGTAACGGGCGGCGATAAAGTCGGCGATGGAGGTGATGTGCTCACGCTTGGCCACCAGAATGAGGCGGGCCAGCAGCCGCCAGCCAAACAGGAAGACCAGCATGGGGCCAAGGTAGATGGGCACCGGTGACCAGGGGGATTCACTCGCCTGCCCGACGGTGCCGAAGAAGGTCCAGGAGGTGCAGTAGACCGCTAGCGACAGACTGTAGAGCAGCGGTTGCCCCTTGAGACGGTGCCGTTTGTGCTTGTCTGCCACGAAGGCGATCAGAAACAGCAGCCCTAGATAGGTGAGCGACAATCCGATCAGCAGCCATCCCTGGTGCATCGATAACTCCTTGTCCATGTTGAGTTTTTGTATACAACCTCGCCAGTCTAGAGAGGCGGCAGCCAAAAGTCATCCCCTTCGGACAGATTGAAATTATCGTTTTTCAATAAGTTTTGCCTTGACTGAATATCGTAAAACGATAAACATTCGCCCATCCGCATATTGATAAACAATAAACTTCAAGCCATTTCGCCAGCGGGATGGCACCCACCATGAGGTTCATGATGAGAACGACCAAACTCGAACGCCTGAGTGTTCTGATCGAGTGGCTGCTGCTGTTTGCCCTGCTCGCTACCCCCACCATTACCCTGATGGAGACCTGGTCCCACCTGTTTGGCGGCAATGACCTGCTGCAAGAGGAGCTCAACCAGGTCATTCACAGCAGCGGCTCGCACATTCTCAATGGCGTGCCGCTGGCCCATAGTGAAACGCCGTCTCTCGACCTCTTGCCAGAGCCCCCGCTTACCATGGCCGACTATCCGCTGCGCACCGCCAACCGGCTGCTCGGCACCCTGGTGCAGTTGCTGCCGGATCTGGTCTTCATGCTGATGCTGTGGCAACTGCGCCAGCTGTTTCGCGGCTACCGCCACGGCCTGCTGTTCACCTTCGAGCAGATCCGCCGCTACCGGCAGATCGGAGTGCTGCTCTGCGTCTCCTTCCTGGTCGAGCTGATCCAGACCCCCTTGCTCGATACCGTCCTCACCATGAGCGGCCCCGAGATACATGGCTCCGTCTCCATCAGCTCGTCCGATTTCCGGCTGCTGCTGGCGGGCCTCATCGTGCTGGCGCTGGCACTGGTGATGCGCGAGGCCAAACTGCTGGCCGACGAACAGCAACTGACGGTGTGAGGATCTTATGCCCATTATCATCCGGCTCGATGCCCTGCTGGCCGACCGCAAGATGACCGCTCGCGAGCTGGCGCAGCGCATCGACATCACCGAGGCCAACCTCTCGATCCTCAAGAATGGCCACGCCAAGGCGGTGCGCTTCTCCACCCTGGAGGCCATCTGCCGTGAACTCAAATGCCAGCCCGGCGATCTGCTGGGCTACGAGCAGGAGCGCTAACCCCCTTATGAGTCGTCATATCACCCTGTTTGCCCTGTGGCTGCTGCCACTGTGGGCCTGCGCCGCCGATGGCGCGAACGGCCCCCGCTACCTTATCGAGCAGGGCGCCAGCGCCAATGTGCTGCAAATACGCCTCACCATGCAGGGCGAGCCCCCCTTTACCCTGCTCCCCGCCCGCCAGTTGCCGGGCAGTGCCGCGCCGGTTTCCCCCGCGCTGGTCTGCCTTGCAGACAACCAGCCGGTTGCCCTCAACCAGCCCTTCTCCTGCAAAGAGGTTGGCTGGCAGATCACCCTCACACCGGCTCCGGCACTGGGAGCGGATGCCTCGGCCCAACAGTCGCTGCTGTTTGCCCCCGACCAGTGGCTATTGACCGAATGGGGCAATCTGGTGCGCCAGCTTGGGAGCCGCCAAGGGAAGGTGTGTCTGCCAGATGGCAGCTGCCAACCGCTGCCGGATGTCAACCAGCCGCCGCTGATCCTGCCGTTTGGTCTGGACACTGTGCCCGTCACCAAGCCGGATCCGCGGCTGGTGCTGAGCCATGACGAGACCGCCAATCAGCTCGATCTGCCGGCCTTGCAGCAGCAACTGAATGAGATCATCGACTATCTGGCCTTCCAGCTCGATGTGGATCCGCCCACTCCCCCATGGCAACTGGTGTGGCTGGGGCGGGATGTAGCGACCCGCTCCCTCGGCGGTGCCGCCGGGGATCAGGTATTTGTCGCCAACTACCCCACCGAGGCTGGCAAACCGACGCCACAGGCCCCCTTGCGCCTGCTGCGCACCTCGGCCCACGAGGCGGTACACATCCTCAGCTCTCGCCGCTCCGAGCCGCAACCCACCTGGGTCAACGAGAGCCTCGCCGAGTACCTCGCCATCAAGGCGCTGCGCCGCTTCCGGCTGCATCAGGTCACGGCGGTCAACGAGCTGGCCGAGCGGGGCAAACAGCTGCCCCATAACAAGAGCGGCCTCTATCGGGCGGCCAGCGAGGTGCTGGCGGGCGATCGCTCCTACTACCCGCTCTTTTACGTCAAGGGGAGCGCCTTCTGGGAAGCGCTGGAGCGGGAGCTGCAACACAATGACGTGACGCTTGCCCGACTGCTGCCCCAACTGGGCTGGCTGCCGGATGGCCGCTTTGATGCCGCCGCCAATGAGCTGCTTGCTGGCACCATCGGCTCGGATACCTGGCGCCGTCTCAGTCGCCGCTATCTTGGCGAGCAACAATAACGCCGCAAACCGCAGCAACGAAAAAGGGAGAGCCGTGGCTCTCCCTTTTTCCAGGTGATGATTCAGACAGAGCTGTATCAGGCCGGAGCACTCTCCTGCGCAGAGGGCGCAAAGGGGCGCAGCCGCAGGAAGAACACCGGCAACACCACCAACACCATCAGGAAGAAGATGCCGCCGCCGAGGGGCTCGAACAGCACGCCACAAATCGCCATCAGGGCCGCCACTGTCATACCGAGGCCAAGGGCCGCATAGAGCGCCTGGGTCGGGATCAACTGCTCGGCAGGCAGCTGGCGAGTCATGAACCGCACCGCCCCCAGATGGCTCATGCCGAACGTGACCGAGTGGAGCAGCTGCCCCAGTACCAGTACCCACAACTCGGTCGAGGCCCCCAGCAATACCCAGCGCACCACACAACCGATGGCACCGGCGATAAAGAGGCTCTGGGCGCCAAAGCGCTGCAAGAAGCGCTTGTCGGCGGCGAACATGCAGATCTCCGCCACCACCCCGAGCGCCCAGAGATAGCCGATGATGGTGCCGCTATACCCTTGCGCCTTCCAGTAGATGGCGCTGAAACCGTAATAGGCGGCGTGGCTCCCCTGAAGCAGGGCGGTCAGCAGCAGGAAACGGCGCACCGGCGCGCTGCGCAGGGTTGCCAGCAAGGACGCCTTGGCGCGCTCGCCTTTGCTATCTTGCGGCGCCGGATAGAGCGGCAGCCAGCTGAGCAGCAGCATCAGCACCAACCCAGCCACCATAGTGTGCAAAATCCACTCGCTACCGAAGTTGCCCACCAACGCCCCCACCAGCGTCGAGGCGACGATAAAGGCAAAGGAACCGCACAGCCGCACCTTGCCGTAATCGAGGTGGGCCTGCACCACCATGCGGGTCGCCAGCGCCTCCCCCACCGGCATCAGGGTCGGATAGATAAAGTTCGCCAGCAGGGTCAAGCCCACCAGCCACCAGAGGTTATGGCTGAGGTAAAAGCCGAGAAAGGCCAGCAGACTGAGCAGGGAGAGCAGTCGGGTAACCGGCAGCAGATGGCCCGCCCCCTTGATCTGCCCCATCACCATCAGGTTGCCGGCAAAGCGGATCGCCATCCCCGCTCCCAGCAGCAGACCAATCATCTCGGCGCTGACGCCCACCCCCTCCAGCCAGAGCGACCAGAACGGCAAGTAAGCGCCGTAGACAAAATAGAAGGCGCCGAAAAAGAGCGCTAACCAGGAAAACGCGGGCATAGATCCTCTGCAACCGGATGACGGGAGCAGAATGATAACCCATCCGCCCCCACAGATCCCGATGGAAACCCCACGAAGAAAACGAAAAAACTTCAATAAAATTGAACCATTACCGAAGAAGCGGGGTCTACCTGATAACACCTCCTCCTGGTTAGTGTTGCAATCCTTCCACCCGCCCATGGCGGGTTTCTTTTTTTAGGCAAACATCTGCTCTGCGCCATCGTCGCAACATAGCTGCCGCAAAAAAGGGGCCGAAGCCCCTTTGATCATCTGCGTCTGTTGTTTGCTCTTTAGAATACGTATTTGACCCGTGCGCTCAGGTTGCGGCCCGGTTCGGTCATCAGGCTGTTATCGGAGCCCTCGGCACGACCGGCGATGCGCTCGTAGCTGGTGTACTCCTTGTCAAACAGGTTGAAGACCCCGACGTTGAGCTGCAGGTCGGTCATCGGGTTGAACTGGGCGTACATATCCACCACACCCCAACCGGCGCTCTTCACGTAATCGTTGCCTTTGGCATCCTTGCGCACCTTGTCCATGTCGTCGGCAAAGCGCAGCGCGGTGTTGAAGTTCCACTGGGACTGTTCCAGACGCACACCGACCGAGCCGTTGAGCGGGCTCAGGCTGTTGATGTAGTTGCCATCCCCATCCTTGCCTTCAATGTAAGCCAGGTTGCCCCAGACATTGACGATGTCGTTGAGCCAGTAATCCGCCTTGGCCTCAACCCCTTTGGTAGTCGCCTTGCTCAGGTTCTGGTACTGGTAGACGGCGGTGCGCCCTTGTTGACCCACTTCCACCATCTCGATGAAATCATCGAACTTGTTGTAGAAGCTGGCCACTTCGTAGCTAAAGCCGTGGCTGTTGCCACGCACGCCGAGATCGATGCCGTCGCTGCTCTCAGGATTGAGGTTCGGGTTGGGCTCGATGCGATAGCCGTAAGCCTGATGGTTCAGGGTGGAGAAGGCGCTGTCATACATGGGGGCCTTGAAGCCGTGGCTGTACTGGGCGAACAGGTTGGCCGCCTCGTGCGCCTTGAACACCAGACCCAGCTTGGGTGACAACTCCCCTTCGGAGAACTTGTGCAGCTGATCGCCTGTGTAGGCGGGATCGTTGTCCGGGGTCATCCGGTAGTAGTCATAACGGGCACCCGGGGTCAACACCCAGCGCTCGCCAAACTTGATCTCGTCAAAGGCCCACAGGGCGCTGCGTTCGCTGGTGGTCGCCGGGAAGCTCAGCTCGTTGTAGCCGACAAAATCACCGGGAGTGGTCGGCCCCTTGTAACGGGTACGTTCGTTGTCGGTATGCTCGTATTCAGCGCCCCAGGCCAGACGGTGATTCGCGACCGCCTTGTGGAACTGCAACTGGGCGCCGATGTTCTTCTGATCGAACACATTGTGATCCAGCGAGTTTTTGGTCACATAGGGGTTGCCGGGGCTGACCGGATACTTGGACGAGGCGTACTGATCCAGCGTCTGCTTGGTGCGACCGAAGTAGACCTTGGTATCCATCCGATCGGCCCAGCCTTGATTCAGTGCGATACCGTGATCCAGCACCAGCGAGAGGTTGTCGGTCTGCTTGTCGGTGATGGGCTGATCAAAGACACGGGCAGTGCCGGTCCCCACCTTGTTGAGCTTGACCGCATCCGGCTCCTCGCCATCGGTCAGGTAGTCAACGGTCAGCTTAAGGAACTGCTCATCGGAGAGGTTCCACTTGCTCTTGAGCAGCAGGGCGTGGGTACCGATGTCGAAGTCGTTCTTGCTGGAGTCGTAATTCTGGGTCACCCCGCCATCACGCCAAGTGTAGCGCAGCAGGTTCTCCACCTCGCCGGTGCGCAGGGCGCCGGTAAAGCCCGCCATCTTCTGGTGGCTGCTGGAGGCGTAACCGCTGGTCACATCCAGATAGCTATCCTTGCCCTTGAGGAAGTCGCTGGCATCCTTGGTGGTGATGGCAATCACGCCACCCAGCGCATCGGAGCCGTAGGCCGCAGACGCAGGCCCCTTGGCCACTTCCACCTGCTTGATCATGTCGGTATCAAAGTAGCTCTGGCCGACACCACCCTTGCTGTAGGCATCGTTCTGGCGCACGCCGTCGCGCACCACCTTGACCCGGTTTTCACCCATGCCGCGGATGACGAAGGTCTGGGCATCACCCTGACCGCCGAGCACAGTCACACCGGGCTCGTAGCGGAACAGGTCGGCGACATTGGTGACGACCTGCTCTTCAATCTGCTTGGCGGTGATCACCGAGATGGGGCCGGAGACATCTTCCAGTTTTTGCTCCATCCGTGAGCCGCTGACGACCACGACTTCATCCGCCTTCTGGGGGGCAGCAAAGACCTGGGAAGAGAGACCGGCTGCCACGGCGAGGGCAACCAGAGAGAGTGCGTTATGATGGGTCACAGCGAATCCTTATTGAGAACTGTTATCAAACAGGCCGCATATTACCCAGCTCTCGACAAAGATCAACAAGAAACGAAATCATTCTCATTTTGCTTTGAACCAAATTGGTTTTACACTGTCGCCACGTGTTGCCCTTATTCTGTGTTAGCCCCCCGAGATGCACCGGCATCCGGGCATATCTGCCGTGAGATCCCATGATGAGACGACTTCCCCTGCTCGCTCTGCCGCTGCTGTTGGCAGCCTGTGCCACCCCCACCCAGCCGACCGTGTCATCACAGTTGCAGACGCTCTATGACTACCAGCTGAGCAGCGAAGGAGCCGCAGACCTGACGCTGGAGCAGGCGATCGCGCGCATTGCCGACGCTGACATCATTCTGGTGGGCGAGCTGCACAGCCATCCCGCCGTGCATCTGCTGCAATCGCGCCTGCTGAGCGGGCTCTACACCGCCGGTCAGCAGCACGGGCGGCCATTGGCCCTCTCCATGGAGCAGTTCAGCCGCGCCGACCAGAAGACGCTGGATGCCTATCTGGCGAACCAGATTGGTGAAGCGGCCTTGATCCGCGAAGGCAACGCCTGGCCCAACTATCCTAGCGACTACCGCCCGCTGGTAGAGTTTGCCAAGGCTCACCAGATGCCGGTGATCGCCGCCAACGCCCCCAAGCCGCTGGTGAGCTGTGTCGGTCAGGAGGGGGTTGAGTGGCTCGACAAGTTGCCCGCGTCGCGCCGCAGCCAGCTGGCTCGCCAGCTGACGCTGGGGGATGATCCCTATCGCCAGAAGTTTATGGCCTCCATGCACCACGGCGATGCCGACAGCAACGCCCGCCGCTTCGCCGCCCAGACCAGCTGGGACGACACCATGGCCGAGAGCATGGTGGATTATCTCGCCAAGCACCCGGGCCAGCAGATCATGCATATCGCCGGCAATTTTCACGTCGAGGGGGGGCTTGGGCTAGCCAGTCGCATCGCCAGCCGCAATCCGGCACTCAAGGTGGCGCTGGTCGTGCCCCGTACAGATGAGACCTCTGTTGCAGATCGCGCAGCCGATGTGCAGGTAACCATCATGCCGCTGCCTAAGCGCTGGCAAAACAGTGACGAGATGAAGCAAGATATGGGCGCGCTGCATCAATCCCGCAGTCGTGACTGCAGCCAGTGGCTGCAACCCTAATCTTCAAGGAAACGGCGGGTAAGAAAATGGATGTGTTACTGATCATCGATGTGCAGCAAGGCTTGTTCAACGAGCCCCGTTACCGCCAGGAACAAATGCTGGCCAATATCAACCGGGCGGCGGCCCATGTCAGGCAGCAACAGGGACGGGTCATCTATATCCAGCATGACTCGCCCCCCGGTACCGAACTGGAACCGGGCACCCCGGGTTGGCAGTTGCACAGTGCGCTGCAACCGGCCAAGGGAGAAAGCCGGGTACGCAAGACGGCCTGTGACAGCTTTCTCGACACCGAGCTCGCTTTCCTGCTGGCCGAGCAACCGGTCGATCGGCTCATTATCTGTGGCTGTGCCACCGATTTTTGCGTCGACACCACGGTGCGCAGTGCCGCTTCTCATGGCTTCGAGGTGCTGGTGCTGAGCGATGGCCACACCACCGCCGACCGCCCGCACCTGAACGCGCCCCAGATCATCGAGCACCATCACTGGATGTGGCGCCACCTCAGCCTGCCGGAGGGGCGCAGTGTCACCCTGCTCACCACCGACGAACTGCTGGCAGTAACACCCGCCCTGCAGCCGTGCTAATCTGCGAGCCTCGCCTCGTTTCTCACCGGAGTCTGTCGTGCGCCAGTTGTCTGCCACCCTGTTGTTGATTGTTCCCCTGCTGTCGGCCTGCTCCAGCTTGCCCGGCCAGAAGTATGACGGGCCGGAACCCCTGTTTCGGACCCACATCAACGAGGAGGGGAGCAAGCGGTTCACCTTTGAAGCCGCGCCCAACGACACCTTGCCGCGCGGCCTCTCGGCGGCCCAGAGCCAGCGGCTGCTGGAGCAGCGGGAGGCGTTGCAGGAGAATCTGCTGACCGAGACCCTGGCGACCAAGCAGTATTGCCGTCAGGGCTACATAGTGCTGAGCCAGACCTCCTGGAAGGTGCGGGGAGAGTGCAACGAAACGGCCACCGACGCCGATCGTCGCGCTTTTCCCAACAAGGCCTCCTGGCAGGATTGAACAGGCCGGATGAGATAACGCAATAAAAACGGGCAGCCCAGTGGCTGCCCGTTTTGTTATGACGGCTGTCGTAGCAGACAGGGAGCGTCAGACCGGCGCATCGGCCGGGCTGGTGAGCTCGGCACCGGTGTCGATGCGCTTGTGCCCTTCCACCAGATGGACGAAATCCACCAGCTCGTCACTGGAGACCGCGAACGCCTGGCCGAAACCCTTGACGAACAGCCCCTGCTCCGGCTTGAGGCGGAACAGTTTGAAATCCTTGAGGTTGGAGAGACCCTTGATGATCTCGCCAAAACGCCCCTCCAGCGCCGCGACCGCCTTGCTCCAGCGGGCGTCGTCACGGGCCACCACTTCGGCCACCGCATCGAAGGTCAAGCGCTTGCGGGCAAACAGCTCGCGGGCACCGCTCTCATCCTCGATCAGCATCAGGGATACCCGGGGCACCTGTTGCAGGTTACGGGCGTGGCGGGCGATCTCGGAGATCAGCACATAGTAGCCATCTTCCTGCAGCACGAACGGGGCATAGCTGGCATTGGGATTGCCTTCGCCATCGACGGTGGCGAGCTGCAGGGTGCGGCAGCTGTCGCGAAACTCGCGGATCTCCGGTTGCAGGCGGTTCTGCAGACGCTCCTGACGTTCACTCATGCTTTGACTTCCTCTTGAGAGTTGTGGCGCAGCGCCATGAAACGGGTGACCTGATCGGCCAGCAGCTGGCGTTTCTCGTCGCGACCCAGATAGACCTTGAACATGCAGCGGCCGGAGTGAGCGAAGAACTGGAAGGAGTGCCCCTCCTTGCCCATGAACAGCTTGCTGACCAGCGCAATCCCCGCCACGTTGTCGAGCTTGAGGTGACCATGCAGCTCACCATCGCGGCCCATCAGGTTGTAGTAGCCGCGTGCGTCCTTGCCTTTCGGGAAGGGGGCTTTTACCTCGAAGATGGAACCTTCTGATTCAACGATGGTGGTCACCGGGCCCCAGTCGGCCAAGTCCTCCAGCAAACCTTGCGCGCGGTCAGCGGGCAACAGGGTCACCAGCTCGGCGGGCAGATGGCGAACCACCTCCCATTCGCTGATGGCAAGCTGGGCCGCCAGGGTGGACGGATGAGCGCCGGGATCCTGCTCCAGCAGCGCGTGAATGCGTTGTGCAATGCTCATGTTTTCTCCCTCTGCGGGACCATGTTGTCCCGCTGTTTATCATGGCGGCTACTCTAATAAAGCACCGAAACCAATGCAATTGATAATTGCTATCATTATCAGTGCATTTTTTTCAAAGCCTTGATATTCTCGGCGGCACACCCGTTTCATTCACCCCTTCGGAGGTTAGCATGGGCCGTCGTCTTGCCCTCGCCATCACCCTGCTCTGCAGTTCACTGCCCCCCTTCTCTGCCGTTGCCGCCGACGGACAGCAAGAGCGTATCGTCAGTATCGGCCCCGCCACCACAGAGCTCATTCTGGCCCTTGGTGGTGAATCGAGCCTGATCGCCACCGATGTCAGCAGCCCCTTGCCAAAAGGGCTGCCCAAGGTGGGCTATCACCGGGCACTGGCCGCCGAAGGGATCCTGAGCCTCTCCCCCACCCGACTGGTGGGCAGCGACGAGATGGGCCCGGCCCCGACCCTGGATCAGCTGCGCCGCGCCGGGGTCAAGGTGGAGGTGCTGGCTACCGCACCGACCCTCGCCAACCTCAACCAGCGTATCGACACCCTCGCCAGCCTGCTGGGCGACAAAGCCGCTGGCGATCGCCTGAAGGCGGAGATCCAGGCCCAGACCGATCAGCTGGCGGCGCAAGCCAAACAGAACAAACCGCTCAAGGTCGCCTTCCTGCTGCTGCACAAGGGGCAACCCACCAGCATTGCCGGAGGTGACACCACCGCCAGCGCGCTGGTCTCGCTGGCAGGTGGTATCAATCCGGTCGCCGAATTGCGCAACTACAAGCCGGTATCCGCCGAATCCCTCATCGAGATGCAGCCCGACCTGGTGCTGGTTAGCGGTCGTGACTGGCAGCAATATGCCGATCCGGCCAAGGTGCTGGCCGAAGTGCCCGCACTGGCCGCCACCCCGGCTGGCAAGCGCAACGCCATTCACGCCATCGACGGTCACGCCCTGCAAGGGGGCCTGAGCCTCAACTCCCTGCAACAGGCGAACCAGATCGCCCAGTGGATCAAGCAGGGGTCATGATGCGGTTACCCCTCTCCTGGCTGCTGGCCTTTACCACGGCCGCACTGGCACTGTTGCTGCTCGGTTCGCTGGCAACCGGCCCCATGACCCTCACCTTGGGCGAGAGTCTGCGGGCGCTGTTTGCCGGACAGGAGAGCGGGATTGAGTCGCACAAGCTGCTGATCGTGCAGGAAATTCGCCTGCCGCGTACCCTGCTCTGTATCGCCGTGGGCGGGATCCTCGGGCTCTGTGGCGCCGTGATGCAGGGGCTGTTTCGCAACCCCCTGGCCGACCCCGGCATCATAGGTGTCTCCGGCGGTGCGGCGCTCGGCGCGGCACTCGCCATCGTGCTGCTGGCCCCCCTCGGCCAGCAGTTGCAAGCCACCATAGGGGTTGGTCTGCTGCCGCTGCTCGCCTTTCTCGGCGGCGCACTCACCACCACCCTGGTCTATCTGCTCGGCACCCGCGAGGGGGGCACCTCGGTCACCGTCATGCTGCTGGCCGGGGTCGCCATCACGGCGCTCTCCGGCGCGGTGATCGGCCTGCTCACCTATCTGGCGGACGATCAGATGCTGCGCAACCTGAGCCTGTGGCAGATGGGAACGCTGGCAGCAGGCAAACCGGCCGATGTGGCGCTTGCCCTGCTCACCCTGGCGGCCCTGCTGTGGCTCTTTATGCGCGATGCCAATCCCCTCAATGCCCTGCTGCTGGGTGAAGGGGAGGCCCGTCATCTGGGGGTCAATGTGCAATCCCTCAAACGCCGCCTGATTCTGCTCACCGCAGCGGGCGTCGGGGTGGCGGTGGCGGTATCGGGGATGATCGGCTTCGTCGGGCTGGTGGTGCCCCATCTGGTGCGCCTGCTGGCAGGCCCCAACCACGTCAGGTTGCTGCCACTCTCAGCCCTGCTTGGCGCCGCCCTGCTGCTGGCAGCCGATATGCTGGCTCGCACCCTGCTGGCCCCGGCCGAGCTGCCGGTGGGCATCATCACCGCCCTGCTCGGCGCCCCCTTCTTCATCTGGCTGCTGGTAAAAGGCCGCCGCGCCCTGTGATACGGACTGTTATGCAACCACTCTCATCCGCACTCTCATCCTCACTCTCCTCCCCCCTGTTGAGCTGCAGCCGGCTCAGCCTGCGCCGTGGCCAGCGCCAGATCCTGGATGGGCTCGATCTTAGTCTTGAGAGCGGCACCCTCACCGCCCTGCTCGGCCCCAACGGGGCGGGCAAGAGCTCGCTGCTCAAGTGCCTGACCGGCGAGCTGGAATATGAGGGTTCCATCACCCTGTTTGGAGCGGATCGCCAGCAGTGGGACAGCGGCCAGCTGGCCCACCGGCTCGGGGTATTGCCGCAAAGCTCCTCCCTCAACTTCCCCTTTCTCTGCGAAGAGGTGGTGGCCATGGGGCGCTTGCCCCACAGTGAACCGGCGGCGCGACGTAACGAGATTGTGGCGGCGGCCATGACCCATGCCGGAGTCGAGCATCTGGCCAAACGACTCTATCCTGGGCTCTCTGGTGGCGAGCGGCAGCGGGTGCAGTTTGCCCGGGTGCTGGCGCAGATCTGGCAGGCTCCCTCCCCGACCGAGCAGGCCGAGCAACCCCGCCTGCTGCTGCTCGACGAGCCCACCTCGGCGCTGGATCTGAAATACCAGCATCAGCTGCTCACCATGGCGCGCGCCCTGGCCAGCCGCAATACTGCGGTGCTGGTGGTGCTGCACGATCTCAATCTGGCGGCACGCTATGCCGATCGGCTGGTGATGCTGGAGCGGGGCAAGCTGATGGCCGATGGCACACCTGCCGAGGTACTCACCCCTGAGCTGATCGCCCGTCTCTATGACTATCCGGCGCAGGTGATCCACCACCCCGAGAGCGGCCTGCCGATGGTGGTGTGAAGGAGGGGCCGCCAGACGCGAAGACAAACGCTTTCATTTGCCTGCGTCTATTTGCCTGCGTCCCGCCCCGCAAACTGCATTAAAATTCATCATCGCCAGATATGTGGTGTGAATATCCTCACACTTTGCTCAGGCAAAATCCCCGCAGCATCGCCGTCTACTTATAATGGCGCCGCCTCACAGAAGGCATAACTCATTGATGCTACGGAACAATTACAATGAAAAATATCAACAAAACCCTACTGGCTGCCGCCATCTCCCTCGGGATGCTGGCTGGCTGCAACAGCGACAACGACTCAAAGGCAGCTGATCCCATGGTTCGTTTTGCCACCTTCAACCTCTCTTTTGACCGCACTGCCGCCGGTATGCTGACCGGTGAGCTGGCACTGACCCGCACCGAGCAGGATGCCCTGCTGACCCGCCTCGCCGAAGGGAGCCTGAGCGGCGCTACTGAAACCAAAGCCAAGAACGTGCAGCAGATCCGCAACGTGGCGGAGATCATCCAGCGCACCCGCCCGGATGTATTCCTGCTCAACGAGTTCGACAACGACGGCAAAGGCGAGAGCACCGCCGATCTGAAAGCCTTCAACGACAACTATCTGGCCCACGCCCAGCACGCGGAGGTGACGGCCATCAGCTATCCGGTGATGCAGAACTTCGCCACCAACACCGGCCTGATGAGCGGTTATGACCTCAATCTGGATGGCAATATCAACAACGGCCCCGACGATGCCTGGGGCTTTGGCAACTATCACGGCCAGTACGCCTTTGCGGTGATGTCCAAATATCCCATCGACACCAAGCAGATCCGTACCTTCCAGAACTTCAAGTGGAAGGATATGCCGGGCGAGAAGAACCCCATCATCGATGACTGCAACAATCCCAAGGTCAAGATCCCGGCCAGCCGCCAGTGTGGCGATGCCTGGTATTCAGATGCAGCCTGGCAGCAGTACCCGCTCTCCTCCAAGAATCACGCCGATGTGCCGGTACGGATCAAGACCGAGAAGGGGGAAGAGGTGATCCACTTCCTGATCTCCCACCCGACCCCGCCCATCTTTGCCAACGCGGCACGCCATACCGTCAAGCACAACCGTGCCGAGATCGCCTTCTGGAACGACTACGTCAAGGGTCTCAACTACATGACCGATGACCAGGGCACCAAGGGTGGGCTGGCCAAAAACGCCAAGTTCGTTATCGCCGGGGATCTCAACGCCGATCCGCAAACCGGCGACGGTGACCTGACCGCCATTCAGGCGCTGCTGGACAATGCCCTGATGAATCAAGCCATCACCAATGGCACCCTGATCCCTATCAGCGAAGGGGGCCCGGAGTGTGTCAGCAAGGGGGCCGACTGCAAGCGCAACCTTGATCGCCCCAACCCGGAGCGGATCACCAACAGCAGCGTGCTGCAGCTGGATCACGTCATCCCCTCCGCCAACCTCAATGCGGTCAAGAGCGGCGTCTTCTGGCCTGCCAGCTTCGAGGCCGGTTATCACCTGGTCTATGATGCGAAACTCGGCATCGCCAAGGGAGTCAGTTCGGATCACCGCATGGTCTGGGTCGATCTCAAACTCGATTGAGCCACCCACTGACCGTCAATTCGGGGGCCTCTTGGCCCCTTTTTTGTTGCCGCAATATCGCCACGTCTGTCGCAGGCTCAAGCACCATGCTGAGTAACCAAACAGTTACCGCCCGCCACGGTGGCAGACGATTCGGCAAATCGTGCGCTACGCCACTATTCCGATAACCCTGCCTTGCAAGGGGGTATGGGCTTTGCTAATACTCCGCGTCCATTAAATGACCAACCATTACCGGGGCAACGAGCCGTGGCGTTTGAACAATTCACTCTGGTGATCTCGCTGTTCCAGCAGCTCTGCGTCTATCTGGTGATCGCCTGGCTGCTCTCCAAGACGCCGCTGTTCATGCCGCTGACTCAGGTGACCCTGAGCTGGCCCCACAAGATCCTCTGCTACCTCATCTTCTCCGGCTTCTGCGTCATGGGTACCTACTTTGGCCTGAGGGTCGAGGACTCCATCGCCAATACCCGCGCCATCGGCGCCGTACTGGGGGGCATCGTCGGCGGCCCGGCCGTGGGACTGCTGGTGGGGCTGACCGGCGGCATCCATCGCTATTCGCTGGGGGGCTTTACCGCGCTCGCCTGCACCTTCTCCACCATCGCCGAAGGGCTGCTCGGCGGGCTGGTACACCGCCACTTCGTCGCCCGCCACCGGCTCGATCTGCTGTTCAGCCCCTGGGTGGTTGGGTCGGTGGCCCTGGTCGCCGAGCTGATGCAGATGGGGATCATATTGCTGGTGGCCCGCCCGTATGACGACGCCGTCCACCTTATCGAGAACATCATAGCCCCCATGCTGGTGGCCAATACGCTGGGGGCCGCCATGTTCATGCGGATGATCCTGGATCACCGCGCCATGCTGGAGAAGTACTCGGTTGCCTTCTCCGCCCGCGCCCTCAAGATCGCCGAGCGGGCGATGCGGGTGCTGGACAAGGGCTTCACCCAGGAGGCGTGCCAGCAGATGGCACGCATTCTCTACGAGGAGACAGGGGTGGGTGCGGTGGCCATCACCGATCGGGAGAAGCTGCTCGCCTTTATCGGCATCGGCGAGGATCACCACCTGCCGGGCACCGCCATCAACTCTCAGCACACCTTCAAGGCGATCCAGCACAACGAGGTGGTTTATGCCGACGGCAACCTCATCCCCTACAGCTGCACCCTTCACCCCGGCTGCAAGCTCGGCTCCTCGCTGGTCATTCCGCTGCGGGGGGAAGAGGGCTCGGTGGTGGGCACCATCAAGCTCTACGAGCCCAAGCGCAAGTTCTTCTCCTCCATCAACCGCACCCTGGGAGAGGGGATCGCCCGGTTGCTCTCCGGCCAGATCCTGGCGGGCAAATACAACGAGCAGAAGCGGCTGCTGGCCCAGTCGGAGATCAAGCTGTTGCAGGCGCATATCAACCCGCACTTTCTGTTCAACGCCCTCAACACTCTGTCGGCGGTGATCCGGCGCGATCCCGAGAGCGCCCGCACCCTGGTACATAACCTCTCCACCTTCTTTCGCAAGAACCTCAAGCGCCAAGGGGACGAGGTGACCCTGGCCGACGAGCTGGAGCATGTGAACGCCTATCTGCACATCGAGCAGGCCCGTTTCGCCGAGCACCTGAGCGTGCAGATCGACATTCCCGAGCCGCTGCTGGAGTACCGGCTGCCCACCTTCTCCCTGCAACCCATCGTCGAGAACGCGGTCAAGCACGGCATCTCCCAGATGTTCGAACCCGGCCTGCTGACCCTGACCGCCCGGGTTGAGGCCCAGCGGGTGGTGCTGGAGGTGTGCGACAACGCCGGGCTCTATCAGACGAAGCAGGAGGGGAGCGGCCTTGGCATGCACATAGTGGATCGGCGCATCAAGGCCCGTTACGGCGCCGAATACGGGGTCGCCATCGACTGCGTCCCCCATCAATCAACACGGGTGAGGATCACCCTTCCCCTGCAGGAGAGCCCATGCTGACCGCCCTGATCGTTGACGATGAACCCCTCGCCCGCGAGGAACTGCGCCTGCTGCTGGAGCAGGCGGGCAATATTCGCCTGCTGGGAGAGTGTGCCCACGCCATGGAGGCGCTGCCCGCCATCCATCGCCTCAAACCCGACCTGCTGTTTCTCGACATCCAGATGCCGCGCATCAATGGGCTGGAGCTGGTGAGCATGCTGGACCCGGACTTGCGCCCCCACATCGTCTTCATCACCGCCTATGACGAGTTTGCCCTGCGCGCGTTTGAGGAGAACGCCCTCGACTACCTGCTCAAACCGGTCACTGCAGAGCGGATGAACAAGGCGCTGGAGCGCATCCAGCGGCTACTGTCGCCAAAAGGTGAGCTGGCGGGCCAACCGCTGCCGGATCCGACCCGCATCGCCCACCCCTTGCGCAGCATCCCCTGCACCGGCCATAACCGCATTCTGTTGCTGCCCCTTGGCGAGGTGGAGTTCATCCACAGCGATCTCACCGGCAACCGGGTGATCAGCGGCCAGCAGCAGGGCACCACCGAGCTGACCCTGCGCACCCTGGAAGAGAAAACCGGCTTCGTGCGCTGTCACCGCCAGTACCTGCTCAACCCGGGGCAGATCCGCGAAATCCTGCTGCTGGAGGGCGGGTTGGCGGAGGTGGTGACCCAGGGCGGCCACAAGGTGCCGGTGAGCCGCCGCTACCTCAAACCTCTCAAGGAGCTGCTCGATATTCCCTGATGGTGCGGGCCACTCATCCCGCACCAGCTCTACCAGCGACCACTCACCCGCTGACCACGGCCGTCGGCCCCCCCCGCCAAACCACTCGGGGTCGCTTTTCTGCCACTCGCGGGCAGAACCCGGCCACTGACCTTTTCTTCGCTCCCCTTTCCCCACCGCATGAGTAGAGTGCAGCCTGAGCCCGGCCAGACTGGCCACAGGAAAAGGAAACTCCCCCATGCAACACGCAATCACTTTTGTCATTGCGGCCCTCTGCATCCTCGCCATTGCATATCGCCTCTACGGCGTGTTCTTTGTGCGCAAGGTGCTGCAGGCTGACGACAAACTGGTCACCCCCTCCCACCAGCTGGAAGATGGCAAAAACTATGTGCCGACCAACAAGTGGGTCAACTTCGGTCAACACTTTGCCGCCATCGCCGCCGCCGGCCCGCTGGTTGGCCCGGTTCTGGCGGCCCAGTACGGCTACCTGCCTAGCTTTCTCTGGCTGCTGATCGGCTGCGTCATCGGCGGCGCGGTGCACGACACAGTCGTGCTGTTCGCCTCCATGAAGCATCAGGGCAAGTCCCTCTCCGAGGTGGCCAAGGCCGAACTCGGTCCCATCGCCGGCTGGTGCACGGGCCTGGCGATGCTGTTCATCATCACCATCACCATGGCGGGTCTCTCCATGGTGGTGGTGCACGCGCTGGAGCGTAACGCCTGGGGCGTGTTCGCCGTCTTCATGACCATCCCCATCTCCATGGTGGTGGGAATTTGGCACAAGCTGACCGGCAACCTGCAAGCCGCCTCCTGGGTCGGGTTTGCCGCAGTGCTGGCCTGCGTCTTCTTCGGCCCCTACGTGCAGGAGAGCGCCTTCGGTGCCTGGCTGACCCTGCGTGCCGAGACCATAAGTCTGGCGCTGCCGATCTACGCCTTCTTCGCCACTGCGCTGCCGGTCTGGCTGCTGCTCACCCCGCGCGGCTACATCTCCAGCTTTATGAAGATCGGCGTGTTTGGCGCGCTGGTGATCGGCGTGATCTGCATCAACCCCGAGATCCAGTTCCCCGCCATGACCCAGTTTGTCCACGGCGGCGGCCCGGTACTGGGTGGTCCGGTCTGGCCCTTCATCTCCATCACTATCGCCTGTGGCGCCATCTCCGGCTTCCACGCCTTTATCGGCTCCGGCACCACCCCGAAACTGGTGGACAAGTGGAACGACATCCTGCCGGTCGCCTTCGGTGCCATGCTGGCCGAGTGCGTAGTGGGCGTGATGGCGCTGATCGCCGCCACAGCCCTGCACCCGGCGGACTACTTCGCCATCAACGCCACCCCGGAAGCTTTCGCCAAACTGGGGATGCAGGTGGTGGATCTGCCCTTCCTCTCCCAGGAGATCGGCATGGATCTGAACGGCCGCACCGGTGGCGCCGTCACCCTGGCGGTGGGCATGTCCTACATCTTCACCAAGGTGCCCTGGTTCAGTAACCTCGCCTCCTACTTCTTCCAGTTCGTGGTGATGTTTGAAGCGGTCTTTATCCTGACTGCCGTCGACTCCGGCACCCGGGTCTCCCGCTACCTCATTCAGGACTTCTTCGGCGAGTTCTACCCACCCCTCAAGCGCATCGACTGGATGCCGGGCGCCATCGGGGCCAGCGTGCTCGCCTGCGTCATGTGGGGCTATCTGCTGATGTCCGGCGATATCGGCTCGGTGTGGGCGCTGTTCGGGGTCTCGAACCAGCTGATGGCCTCGGTGGGCCTGATTATCGGTGCCACCATCATCTTGCGACTGGCCAGCAAGCGCCGCTACATGCTGACCTGCCTGATCCCGCTGGCCTACCTGTTCGTCACCGTCAACTACGCCGGTTACTGGATGATGAGCAACGTCTACTTCAACGCCGCGGCCAAGGGTTACAACCCGATGAACGGCATCATCTCCCTCATCATGCTGGTGCTGGGGATGCTGATCCTGCTCTCCGCACTGCGCAAGTGGAGCGAACTGTGGAAGCTGCGCCAGCAGCCCTCCTACAAGGTGGTGGAAGCGACCGCCTCCTGATGGGCTAGTTGCTTTACCCCTGATATGACCCCGCTGCGGCGGGGTCTTTTATTGGCGATGGGTGACGCGTTGGCCACGGCTCATTAATCCACCGTTTGGCATTGAGTTATCCATCCATAGCCGTTGAATGGACCCCCCGATCACAGAACCGCCGCGCCAATGGTGGTAGCATGCCTCCTCTTGCCATCCGGCCGCACGGCGGATCCGGTGGCCCTCCCTCCTCCGCTTTCACTTTTTGAGGACGTATTGATGGAACTGCTTCTGCTTAGCAATGGTAAAGCCAACGAATTTCCGGGGCTGCTCGGCTGGGCCCGCGACCGGGTGCAGAGCCTGCTGGCCCGCAAACCGGTCAAGCGCATTCTGCTCATCCCCTATGCGGTGATCCGCAGCGACTGGGATGCCCGCGCCAACGATCTCACCGAGAGCCTCGGGATCGAGACCATCAGCATTCACCACTTCGACGATCCGGTCGATGCCGTCAATCAGGCCGACGCCATCTTTATCAGCGGCGGCAACACCTGGCGCCTGAATCAGCTGCTGCACGAAAATGGCCTGATCGTGCCGATCCAGCGTGCCGTGCGCGAACGGGGCGTTCCCTATGTGGGCTGGAGCGCCGGTTGCAACGTGGCGACCCCGAGCATCCGCACCACCAACGACATGCCGGTCTGCAACGCCGCCGTGCTGCCAGCGCTGGGCCTGTTCCCGCTGCAGATCAACCCCCACTATCTGGACGCCAGCATCAGCGGCCACATGGGCGAGACCCGCGACGAGCGTCTGGCCGAGTTCTGCGCCATCAACCAGAGCGAATACGTGGTGGCCCTGCGTGAAGCGAGCCTGTTGCAGATCAGCGGCGACACCGTTGAGTACTGGAGCGCCCGCGGTCAGGACTTCAAGATCTTCAAACATGGCCAGGAGCCGCAAGCCTTTATGGACGCGAGCCCCTTGGCCGAGCTGACTCCATTCAAGGTGCGCTGAGCGCCACCGGCAAACGGGTCACTCACTACACCGTAGAAACGAAAGAGGGATGGCTCGGCGCCATCCCTCTTTTTTATCCTTTTCTTTCAGCTGGTTGCAGCCTGATTACTCACCCTGCAGGGTTACCAGCACCTTGCGGGCTCCGCCATCGACGCGATGTTCGCCAAGCCAGATCCCCTGCCAGGTACCGAGCGCCAGCTGACCATCGCGAACTGGTAGTAGCAGGCTCACCCCGAGCAGGGAGGATTTGATGTGAGCGGGCATGTCGTCCGGCCCCTCATAGGTATGGCGATAGTAGGGGGCATCCTCCGGCGCCAACCGGTGCAGATGGGCTTCCATATCGCTGCGCACGCTGGGGTCGCAATTCTCGTTGAGGGTGAGCGAGGCGGAGGTGTGTTGCAGCAGCAAGTGCGCCATGCCGACTCGGTAATCCGCCAGCATCGGCAGCTTGGCCACCAGCTCGTCCGTCACCAGATGAAAGCCCCGCGAACGGGGCTTCAAGGTCAGCAGGCACTGCTGCCACATCAGACGTATTCCATAAAGACGCGGGAGGTGAGCTTGGTGATGAGCTCGTAGGGGATGGTGCCAATCTCGTCGGCCACCCGCTCTACCGGCAGCCCCTCGCCCCACAGCACCGCCTCGTCGCCGGGCTTGTCGGTCGCGCCCGGGCCCAGATCGACCGTGCTCATATCCATGGAGACACGCCCCACCAGCGGCACGATGCGGCCGTTGATCAGCACGGAAGTGCCATTGGGCGCCATGCGCGGATAGCCGTCACCGTAACCGATGGCGATCACCCCGAGCCGGGTATCGCGATCAGACACCCAGTTGGCGCCGTAGCCCACCGGCTCGCCCGCCTTGTGATCCCGCACCGCAATCAGCTGGGTCTTCAAGGTCATCACCGGCTGCAGGTCGTAATCGGCCGCCACCGTGTTGGGGAAGGGCGAGACGCCATAGAGGATGACACCGGGGCGAACCCAGTCGCAGTGGGAGTCCGGCCAGGCCAGAATGCCCGCCGAGTTGGCCATGGCCCGCTCGCCTGCCAGCGGTGCCGTAAGACGGCTGAAGAGATCGATCTGCTCGCGGGTGGTGGGCTGCTCCAGCTCATCTGAGCGGCTGAAGTGGGTCATGATGTTGAACGGCTGCACCACGTTTTTGCACTTGCCGAGTCGATCGATAAAGGCGGGCATCTCGTCGGCACGTACCCCGAGGCGGTGCATGCCGGTGTCGAGCTTGAGCCAGGCCACCACAGGGGCAGGCAGTTCGACCTGCTCCAGCGCTTCGAGCTGCTCCCAGGTGTGAACCGCCGTCTGCAGGTTGTTGGCCGCCAGCACCGGCAGATCGTCGGCAGAGAAGAAGCCCTCCAGCAGCACGATGGGCTTGACCACGGCGCAGGAGCGCAGCATCAGCGCCTCTTCGATGCGGGCCACCGCATAGGCATCCGCATCCACCAGGGTGCGGGCGACCGGCAGCAGTCCGTGGCCATAGGCGTTGGCCTTGACCACAGCGATGATCTTGCAAGCGGGAGCGTGGCGCTTGACCACGGCGAGGTTGTGGCGCAAGGCCGCAGTGTTGATTTGGGCAGTAGCCGCTTTCATGGTTTTCCCTTACGAGGGCACAAATGGTCTCCCCCTCATCGGGCCGAAGACCGCCACTCACTTATCGTCGTCGAAGGCCGGACCGGCATAATTGTCGAACCGGGAAAACAGGCCCTGACGGTTGGCCGCTGTCTGCTTGGGCTATCGGTCAGGGCAGTTGTGGTGATGGCTAATCCCCCATCACCCTGGGTTTACATCAATAGTCGTCATCAAACGCCGGACCGGCATAGTTGTCGAACCGGGAGAACTGACCCTGGAAGGTGAGCCGCACTCTTCCTATCGGGCCATTACGCTGCTTGCCGATGATGATCTCGGCAATCCCCTTGTCCGGGCTGTCATCGTGATAAACCTCATCACGATAGATAAACATGATCAAGTCCGCGTCCTGCTCGATGGAACCCGATTCACGAAGATCCGAGTTGACCGGGCGCTTGTCGGCCCGCTGTTCCAGGCTTCGGTTCAACTGGGAGAGCGCCACCACCGGGCACTGCAACTCTTTCGCCAGCGCCTTGAGGGAGCGGGAAATTTCACCGATCTCCAGGGTACGGTTGTCGGAGAGCGCCGGCACCCGCATCAACTGCAGGTAGTCGATCATGATCATCGAGAGGCCACCGTGCTCACGGGCGATGCGGCGAGCGCGGGAGCGCACGTCGGTCGGGGTAAGGCCGGAGGCGTCATCGATATACATCTTGCCCTTCTCGAGCAGCAGACCCATGGTGGAAGAGAGACGGGCCCAATCCTCGTCGTCGAGCTGACCGGTACGCACCTTGGTCTGGTCGATACGACCGACCGAGGCGAGCATACGCATGATGATCTGCTCGGAGGGCATCTCCAGCGAGAAGATGAGCACCGGCTTGTCGGCGGTGAGGGCCGCGTGCTCGCAGAGGTTCATGGCAAAGGTGGTCTTGCCCATGGAGGGACGGGCCGCCACGATGATCAAGTCCGAACGCTGCAAACCGGCGGTCATCTTGTCGAGATCGCCATAACCGCTCGACACCCCGGTCACCCCGTTATGCGGGGTCTTGAACAGCTCTTCAATCTTGTCGACCGTCTGCTCGAGGATCAGCTTGAGGGGCTGGGGGCCCTCGTTGGCGCTGCTGCGCTGCTCGGCAATCTTGAATACCTTGCTCTCGGCCAGATCGAGCAGATCGCCGGAGGTACGGCCCTGCGGCTCGTAGCCCGCTTCGACTATCTCGTTGGCGACCGAGATCATCTCCCGCACCACCGCCCGCTCGCGCACGATTTCGGCGTAGGCGTTGATGTTGGCAGCACTCGGGGTGTTCTTGGCGATCTCCACCAGATAGGCGAAGCCACCGGACTCCTCCAACTGCTCGGAGCGTTCCAGCTCCTCCTGCAGGGTAATGAGGTCGATGGGGTTGCCCGCGTTGGAGAGGCGGGTCATGGCTTGGAAGATCAGCCGGTGTGGACGGCTGTAGAAATCCTGATCGATCACCCGCTCGGCAACCCGATCCCAGGCATCGTTATCCAGCATCAGGCCGCCCAGTACGGACTGTTCGGCCTCAAAAGAGTGGGGAGGAACTTTCAGCTGTTGTGTCTTGGCGTCTTTTTTCGCCGTCACTTGCTCTGCCATACACATAAAAACCGCAGCGGGAAGGGGACGGGAATTTTACAAAAGAAAGCCAACTACGGCGAGCCCTATCTGGCGGCTCATACCATCATAAAGGGCCAGACCAGGGTCGGCTCACTCTTGTTGCTTTTGATTTTGCTACGCATTTTGCGCTCCTTGCGACTCAATCGTCTGCTTTTCATGCTGTGTACTCCTGCTCTTGACGTCTGATGACCAGACAACTCGTTCATGAATAATTCATGCCAACAGTGATATTGATGAATACAAGCTGCGACACATTTAGGGACAGGCAGCCTGCCATGCGCCTTGCTGAGCTTGCCAAAGCGGAGCATGCCCCACCCACAGACGAGAGTGAAAAGAGTCAAAATGAAAAAGATGCTGACCCTGTTTGCCGTGATCCTGGCCATTGGCCTGGGGGCACCTCACGCCGAAGCCAAGAAGTTTGGCGGCGGCAAATCCTTTGGTAAAAGTTACAAAACTGCGCCGGCCCAGCCTGCGGCCAAACCGGTCGACACCAAGAACCCGGCACTGGGTGCCCAGACTGCGCCGAAAAAGAGCGGCATGATGGGTGGCCTGCTGGGCGGCCTGCTGGCCGGTGGCCTGTTTGCCTACCTGCTGGGCAGCGGTGCCTTTGAAGGCCTGCAAGGAATGGACTTCCTGCTGATCGCCCTGCTGGCGCTGGGTGCCGTCTTCCTGCTGCGTGCCATGCGCCGGGGCAAGGTCGCGACGCCACAGCCACAACAGGCGGCCTATGCGGGCTATCAGCCACCGCAATCCGCTGCCCCGCAGCAGTTCGAACAGAGCCACAGCGCACCGCAAGCCACCGGCTTTGCCGACAGCGACGTGCCGTTCCGCCTGCCGCCAGGCTTTGACATGAACAGCTTCCTGGCCGGTGCCCGCGATCACTATCGCACCCTGCAAGATGCGTGGAACAAGAACGATCTGGAAAAGGTGCGCGAGTACGTCAGCCCGGAACTGTTCGAACAGCTCAAAGCCGAGCGTGCCGAACTGACTGGCGACCAGCACACCGAAGTGATGTACGTCGATACCCAGCTGGTACGCGCCGACTACGGCAGCGACTGGGCTCAGGTGAGCGTACGCTTCAGCGGCCGCTATATGGACCGCCAGGAGCAGGTCGAAGAAGATATCAAAGAGGTGTGGCACCTCGAGCGCGATCTGGCCAAGAACAATGCCCCTTGGCATATCGTCGGTATCGAGCAACTGTAAGGCTTCACGCCAATCAGTGAATCACTAGGCAATAGCCAGTCAGTTAAGTCTGACTGGCTATTTTTTTATAGGGCACAACGAGACCAAATAGAGGCTGGCGCTGGCTCGTCATAACTGTTGGGGCGTGAAGTAACATTGTCATATTGTGCTGATGATGACACCGATTTGGTAACCCGTTTACAGATGACGTTTGCACATAGAGCCAAAAACACATCGCGGAACCGAGAGGGAATAATGTTGAGCATTAAGCAAAAATAAGCAGCCCTGTTAGCTTGGGAAAAGCCGCGAGCCTATTTGACAGACATAAAAAATCCGAAGCCAGAACAACCGGCTTCGGATTTTATCATCCAAGGAGGAGCAATTAATGAGCATTAATTGCTCGGTATGACTCCTATGGCAGATTTTTTATCATCGGCATGGCCGTGATCAGTGGTGATGGCCCTTGCCACCACAACCGCCGCCACCGCAGCAGCCGCCTTTACCCTGACCATCAGCATGGTCGTCAGCGTGGTCGTGGCCATGATCGTGACCGTGGCCAGCACCACCACAGCAACCGCCCTGGTCGTGATCGTCATCATGGTCGTGACCATGACCGCCACAGCAACCGCCGTGATCGTGGTCATGACCGTGGTCGTGACCGCAACCACCTGCACCGTGAACGTGGCCGTGAGCCAGCTCTTCGGCAGTGGCAGCGCGCACGTCCTTGATCTCGACCTTGAAGCCCAGGGTCACGCCAGCCAGCGGATGGTTGCCATCCACTTTGACGAACTCCTCGGACACTTCAACCACGGTCACCGGACGGTGGCCATCGTCGGTCTCAGCCACAAAAGTATCCCCTTCGGAGACTTCCATGCCGTCGAACAGCTCGCCCGGTACTTCTTGCACCAGCGTCTCGTCATATTCGCCGTAGGCCTGGCTCGGCGCCAGTGTCACTTCGAAGGCTTCACCTACCGCGCGACCTTCCAGCTCGGCTTCCAGGCCAGAGACCAGGTAACGGGTGCCGTGCAGATAGACCAGCGGCTCTTTGCCGACAGTGCTGTCGATGACTTCACCGTGCTCGTCGGTGACTGTGTATTCCAGCGTAACCACGCTCAGAGGAGCTACTTTCATGTCAGGATCCTGCGGATAGAAAAAAACGGGCTCAGAATACCCTAAAAAGCGGGCCGCGCATATGCCGTGCGGCGCCACCGGGTGACGAAAAAAACGGCAACAGCGTCAGCGAGGAGACCCGCATCGCACCAGCCATTGACTCATCAGGGACGAAACACCCCGATCACCTCTTCCGTCTCGCGAGTCTGCTTGTCGACCTCGGCAGGCGTTTGCACCTGGGTGTCGCCACAGGCGACGCAGGTCACCTTCTCGACTCCATGCTCCAGATACAGCATCATGTTGTCCAATTTGCCGCACGCTGGGCAGACAGCACCGGCAATGAAGCGTTTTTTACGTCTGGTTTCCATATTTGTTACCTCCAGGCAGCATCATATCAGGGTTTTTACATGCATCACGCCATCGAGTATCACCATTTTTCCTGCCAGGGCCTGCACGCCGGCAACCGCAAACGGACCCCGGTCGGGCAGCTGTTGCGGATCACCCGGGGCGCCGCGCTGCTGAGACTGGGCCAGCATGAGCTGTTATTGCCTGCAGGCAGCAGCTTCTGGCTCTGCGCCGATGCCCTCGCAGCCTTCAGCCCCCTCAGCGGTTGCGATTACGATCAGCTGAATGTCTCCCTGCGCCTTGATCAGCCGCAGCAGGCTGGCTGGCTAGAGGCCACGCCGCTGCTCGATGCCCTGCTCGATTCGCAGGCCCGGTGGCAGCGACCACAAGAGTGGCAAGGGGTTTACGGTCAGCGACTGCAGGTAATCCTGGATGAATTGCAAGAGTGCGCCATCAGCCAGCAGGGATACCGTGATCTGCAAACTCGCTGGCAAGCCCTGGCCAGTGGCCAGCCAGAGTCTCTGCAACAGTGGGCACAACAGGCCGAACCGCCTGTAGAAGGCCTTGCTCTGCAACAGCAGTGGCAACTGCTGCAGGCGCTCAGATTGCTGAAGGGCGGCAGCAAACCCGTACAGGTGGCCAGCAAGCTGGGCTATGCCAATGAGGCCGCGCTGCAAGCTGCATGTCAGCAGTGGGGCGTTAGCGGGGATGATGGCCTGTAGCCGATTGTCAGCGTGATAACGCCAAGAAAGTCGGTGAAACGAGTCCAGTTTTTTGCCAGATGGTCGCTAACAAGGGAGGGCCATTCCCCCCGTAATCCTTTATGCTAGAGGCCTGAAGTGACTGCCAACGTTTCGACCAACAGGACATCTGCCATGACGAGCAAAGCCAATCAATCCCAAGGCATGTTGCTGTTTCACCTTTCAGCCAAACAATCCTTTGCCATCGGCACCCTCAAGGTGAAGGAGATAGTGCCCTACACCCAGCTGACGGCAATGCCGCACTCGCACCCGACCGTGCTGGGAGCCGCCAATATGCGCGGTTCCACCATTCCGGTGATCGACATGGCGATGGCGGTGGGCTATCGCCCCATCAGCAAGGAGGAGATGCCCCACTGCTTCATCATCATCACCGACTGCCGCCGTACTCTGGTGGGTTTTCTGGTGCGGGGCATCGACAAGATCACCGAATGCAACTGGCGCGATATCGAGTCACCGCCCGCCGCCCTCGGCCAAAATGTTTTCGTCACCGGTGTGACCCGGGTCAATGACCAGTTGATCCAGCTGCTGGATGTGGAGCTGATCCTCTCCCGGGTCTATCCGGATGACCCGAGCCACCTCTATCCGGTACTGACCGATGTGCAGCGCGAACGGATCAAGCCGATGCGGATCCTGCTGGTCGATGACTCCTCGGTCGCCCGCCGTCAGCTGATGGCGGCGCTGGACTACATCAATATCCCCTATGAAGTCCGCTCCAACGGCAAGGATGCATTGGCCCTGATGCAGGAGCGGGCGAGCCAGAAGACCCCTATCGACATTCTGGTGAGCGATATCGAGATGCCGGGGCTCGATGGCTACGAGCTGGCCTTCGAGGTGCAGAGCGACAGCAAACTGGCGGGGGCCTACATCATCCTGCACACCTCGCTCTCCAGCGAGATCAGCGTGGAGCGGGCCCATCAGGTGGGTGCCCACGAGGCACTGACCAAGTTCGAGGCCAACGAGCTGATCCAGGCCATGCTGCGCGGTGCCGAACATCACGATCGCCTGCTGAAATAAGCCAATGACTGGCGGGAGGTGCACACCTCCCACCCTCCTTATCTTCGACCCAGACCGACTGACCCCATGCTGACCGAGAGCCACTTTCACGCCCCCTGGTGGGCCCGCAATCCTCATCTGCAGACCATATTGCCCAAATGGCTGCGCCGCACCCCTGCCCGCTTTGTGGCGGAGCGGTTTGAACTGCAGGATGGGGACTTTGTCGACCTCGCCTGGAGCGGTGAGGTCAGCGTTGACGAGCGGCCACTGGTGGTGGTGTTTCACGGGCTGGAGGGGAGCATTCACTCCCACTATGCCAAGGGATTGTTCGCCCATCTGCAGCAAGAGGGCAGAGAAGCGGTGCTGATGCACTTTCGCGGTTGCAGCGGCGAGCCCAATCGCCATCTGCAGGCCTATCACTCCGGCGCCATCGGTGATGCGCAAGAGGTGATTGCCGCGCTGAGCCTGCGCTTCCCGGGCAAACCGCTGATCGCCATCGGCTTCTCGCTCGGCGGCAATATGCTGGTCAACCTGCTGGCGCGGGCCTGCCCTGCGGCACTGAAGGCTGCGGTGGTGGTATCGGCTCCGCTGCAACTGGCGAGCTGCGCCGAGCGGGTCAATCAGGGTTTCTCGAAGGTCTATCAGAACTATCTGCTGCGCACCATGCGCCGTAACCTGCTCAGCAAGATCAGCCACCAGCAGCAAGCGAGCGAACGCTGGCAACCCAGACAAGTGGAGCAGATTGCCACCCTGCGTGATTTTGACGAACTGGTCACCGCGCCGCTGCACGGCTTTCACAGCGCCAGCCACTACTACCAGAGCTGCTCCGGCCTGCCGCTGCTGCGCCAGATCCCGATCCCGACCCTGGTCATCCACGCCGCCGACGATCCCTTTATGTCACACGCCGTCATTCCCCGGCCGGAGCAGCTCTCGCCCAAGGTGCGCTATGAGCTGAGCCAGCGCGGCGGCCATGTCGGCTTTCTGCACGGCACACCCTGGCGGCCAAAGTTCTGGCTGGACGAGCGGATCAGTCGCTGGCTGGATGAGTGTCTGCAGGGGCGATTCGATAGCAGTTGCGCCCCTCGGCCTTAGCCCGATAGAGCGCCTCATCTGCACGGGCGATGACCCGGTCGAGAGATTCACCGCTTTTCCACAAGGCGATCCCCTGACTCACGGTGACATGGGCAGCCACGCTGGACTCGGCGTGGGGCAACGCCTGACGCGCCAATGCCGCCGCCACACGCTGGGCCACCGTCTCGGCGATGGCCAGCGTGGCCTTGGGCAACAACAGCACAAACTCCTCACCGCCGTAACGGGCCACCAGATCTCCCTGATTACGCACCACCTCACGCAAGCATCCGGCAACGCTCACCAGCACCTCGTCGCCCCGTTGATGGCCATAGCAATCGTTAAGTTTCTTGAAAAAATCCACATCGAGCAGGATCACCGCGAAGGAGTGCTCCTGCAGCATCGCCTGTTTGATCGCCAGCTCCCCCACCTGATTGAAGTAGCGGCGATTGGCCAACCCGGTCAGCGGATCCTGCTTGGCCTGACCATCAAGCTGACGGGCCAGCGCCAGATTTTCGTACTCTCTGGCCACCGCCAGCACAAACCACTCATAGAGCATGCGCCGTCCCGTCTCCAGCAACAGCGCCAACCCGATCACCAGCAATAAATGCATGAGCATAAAGGGGACCTCTACCGTCAGCGGTTCGATCAGCAGATAAAACCAGGGTGGAGCCATGAAGCAGTAACAGAGACTCTTTTCGCAATAGAGGGCGATCAGGGAGGTCATCAGAAGCAGGCTGAGGGACATGAAGGCGAGACTGAATCCTCCCCTCACCTCGGTGACCGCGGTGGCATAGCCCACCAGTGCCCAGCTGGTTCCCCAAAACAACGCATAGATCTGCAATATACGCAGCCACTCTCGACCCGGCTTATGCAGCAACCACCAACGCAGCAGAGGATAAAAAAGGTTGCAGGCCATCATGGCCCATAGCTGCCACTCGTAGCGCCATGGCAACCGGTTATCCATGATCAGTTCGGCATGCTGGTACACATAAAAACGAACCAGCAGCAGTAAACCGCCAAGCAGATTGGCCACCCAGAACCAGCGGATCCCCTGACTCAGAGCCTGACGGCGAATGTTCCAGAGATGATCGTCAAAGTCGGCCGCTTGTGGGCGTAAACCGGCAAAAAACATCTCAGCCCCTACCCAAAATCATATAAACACCTTGCGCTTGCTGGTCACAGATAGACAATAACGGCATTCTGGCTATGACGGCTTTAATCATGATCATTCCCTGGCAAGAACTGGACGGCGACACCCTGACCAACCTGATCGAACACTTTGTGTTACAGGAAGGAACCGAGTACGGGGAGCAGGATGTGCCGCTCGGCGTCAAAGTAGACGCAGTGAAAACGCAATTACAGCAAGGCAAGGCAGTCATCGTCTATAGCGAGCTGCACGAATCGGTGAATATCGTCATGAAAGATCGCTTCGTCGAACCGTCTTGACCAAACCGAAATTCTGACCTTATAACGGAACTCCCAAGGAAGAGAGAATCCCATGTCGGCCAAGCACCCCATTATTGCCGTTACCGGTTCATCCGGTGCCGGCACCTCCACCTCGACCAACGCCTTTCGCTCCATGTTCCATCAACTGGGATATACCGCGGCGGTGGTGGAAGGTGACAGTTTTCACCGCTACACCCGACCGGAAATGGATGTAGCGATCCGCAAGGCGCGCGAACAGGGGCGCCACATCAGCTATTTTGGCCCGGAGGCCAATGACTTCGGCCTGCTGGAGAGCTTTTTCCAGGGCTATGGCCAGGATGGCAATGGCCAGTATCGCCGTTACCTGCACAGCTTTGACGAGGCGGTGCCCTTCAACCAGATGCCCGGCACCTTCACCCCCTGGCAGCATCTGCCCAGCAATACCGATCTGCTGTTTTATGAAGGGCTGCACGGCGGCGTGGTCACCGAGGATCACAATGTGGCGCGCCACGTGGATTTTCTGATAGGCGTAGTGCCCATAGTCAACCTGGAGTGGATCCAGAAGCTCATTCGCGATACCTCGGAGCGGGGCCATTCGCGCGAGGCGGTGACCGACTCCATCGTTCGCTCCATGGATGACTACATCAACTTCATCACCCCGCAGTTTTCCCGCACCCATATCAACTTCCAGCGGGTGCCAACGGTGGACACCTCCAACCCCTTCAGTGCCAAGGTGATCCCGAGTCTGGACGAGAGTATGCTGGTGATCCGGTTTCGCGGTATCAAGCAGGTGGATTTTCCCTACCTGCTGTCGATGATCGATGGCTCATTCATGTCGCGGATGAACACCATAGTAGTGCCGGGTGGCAAGATGGGTTTTGCGATGGAGCTGATCCTGCGCCCGCTCATCCAGCAATTGCTCGAAACCGGCAAAATAACCTGATTCAAAGGAGTTCACGATGCGGCTTGCTTATCTCTCTGTGGCTCTGCTCGCCCTGCTGGGCGGTTGCAGCAGCGGGCCGGCGGCCCCCACGCTGGAGTCCGGCACCATGCTGGTACGCCCGCTTGGCAACTGGATCTATGGCGCGACCCCGCGCTACGCCCTGGCCGAGCAGTATCAATTCGCCGGTGAGCTGGCGGAAGGGTGGCTGGAGCCGATGCAGCAGGCGGTGAGCCGGGAGCTCAATGGCAAGGGGTGGCAAAGCGCACCGCTCGACGAGGCTGATCTGTGGGTCGCCATCGGCGTCGCAGGCGGCAAGGATATCAGCGACGGCGAGATTTTCGCGCGCCTCGGCATGACGCCGGGGGTCTATGCCTCGGCCAACGAGCGCAAAGGTTCGCTGGCTATCGTACTGCTCGATCGCAAAACCCAGAAAGCGGTCTGGAGCAGCATCATCCAGCTGACCAGCGATGTGAGCATTGCCGACAGCCAGCGCCAGGCGCTCAGCCAACAGCTCGCGGCCGAACTGCTTCATAGCGTCCCGACCAACTAACGCTTGTTTAGCGATAATGGATAGATAGAAAAACAGCTTGCCTCCCGGCAAGCCGTTTTTTTGTGCTCTCAGGTCTTGACCCAATCTGACCCTGGCCAGATTGGGGGACACAGCCGCACACCTTCAGACCTGTGCAGCCACTTATTTGAGGGTGCAGGTCAGCAGGGTCACCCCTTTCTGGGTGAGCAGCCCTTGCTTGTCCTGATTCCAGAAGGTGGTCACACCGTCTGAATATTTGGCGCCGGACTCAGCCTCGACGCGGCCCAGCTTGTGGTAAACCCCGGCATAGGGGAACTGCACCATGTCAGCCTGGGCATCATAGGTAATGGCCAGCATCTCTTCGCCACACTGGTACTGGCTGTATTGATACTGGGTAGGCTGTGGACTGCTGCAAGCAGCCAGACCCAGCAGGGGAAGCAGAGCGATCAATTTTTTCATTGCACTTTCCTTATGTGGTGGCCTTATGTAATGACCTTGCGCCGTGGCCTGAGGTGATGGCCTTATGGCAGTGGTTCAACGAAACAATCGTCAGTTATCAAGCTTCAACAATTTGATAACTATGGGTAATTTGTACCGCTTTTTCCAACATCAGGGAAACAGAACAATATTTTTCCATCGACAGATCCACCGCTCTGGCTACCTGCTTCTCTGCCAATCCCTTGCCTGTCACCACGAAGTGCAGATTAATCTTCTCGAAAACCCGCGGCACGCTATCGACCCGCTCGCCACTGACATCGACATGACATGCAGTCACCGACTGGCGCGCTTTCTCGAGGATAGAGACCACATCGATAGAGCTGCAGCCGCCGACTGCCAGCAGGATCATCTCCATCGGGCTGGCGCCCTCACCGGGGTTGGCGCCATCCAGAATCACCTTGTGACCGGATTCACTCTCACCCACAAACTTCATTCCTTCCACCCAGCTGACCCTGGCTTTCATCTCACGCGTCCTCAGTTGTTGTCGCCATAGTATGATCTGCCTAGCATACCCCAGCCATCGGACTAGCGGCATATCTCGATGCGCAGACCCGGCGGGGAGGCGACTGTCGGGATGGAAATAGATCAAAATCAACATCTCCGAGCGCTATCTTCCCTAGAATGGCCGCAGCGGCGCAGCAGGCATTACTCAAAGGGCTCTTTCAAAAGCCCGCAAAGCCTTGTCAGCACAGGCAAAGGCTCTTATCCTACTGCGACCAATACAAGGAATGGCAAGATTGGCAACTTGCCCGGACGCACAAGTCCATAAAAAGACACTACAGAGGAATTCTCATGGTCATTGGCAAACCGCAAAGCGATCCCACCCTGGAATGGTTCTTGTCGCACTGCCACATTCATAAGTATCCCGCCAAGAGCACCCTGATCCATGCGGGTGAAAAAGCGGAGACCCTCTACTACATCGTCAAGGGCACGGTGGCCGTCTTGATCAAGGACGATGAGGGCAAAGAGATGATCCTCTCCTATCTCAACCAGGGCGACTTCCTGGGCGAGATGGGGATGTTCGAAGAGAACGAGAATCCCGAGCGCTCCGCCTGGGTTCGCGCCAAAGGATCCTGCGAAGTCGCAGAGATCTCCTACAAGAAGTTCCGCCAGCTGATCCAGGTCAACCCGGACATTCTGCTGCGCCTCTCTGGCCAGATGGCCAAGCGCCTGCAGCACACCAGCCAGAAAGTGGGTAACCTCGCCTTCCTGGATGTGACCGGCCGGATCGCCCAGACCCTGCTCAACCTGGCCAAACAGCCGGATGCCATGACCCACCCGGATGGCATGCAGATCAAGATCACCCGCCAGGAGATCGGCCAGATCGTCGGCTGCTCCCGTGAAACCGTGGGCCGCATCCTCAAGATGCTGGAAGAGCAGGAGCTCATCTCTGCTCACGGCAAGACCATTGTGGTATTTGGCACTCGCTGATGACCCGTCCACGGGCCTGACAGAGGCCTTGGGATAAAAAAGGCTGCTACGGCAGCCTTTTTTGATCCCCTCCCCTATAATCCCGAACGCCCTTCCTGTTTCGGCGTTCGCCAAGAGAGTTTCTATGCACCTTCAATGTCCCCGTTGCCGCAGCCCGCTCCATCTTCATGAAGCCTCCCAGGGCCGCTATTGCGACAACAAGCATCACTTCGATCCGGCACCGGAAGGTTATCTGGATCTCATCCCCGGCAAGAAGAATCCCAAAGACAGCGACAGCCGCGCCCTGATGCGCGCCAAGCACCACTTTCTGGAAGCTGGCCACCAACTGCCGCTGGTCGAAGCCATGGCCGCCCTGCTCTCTCCGCTGGCCCCGCAAGAGCTGATCCATCTCGGGTGCGGTGAAGGCTACTACTGCCGTGCGCTGGCAGAGCGTCTGCCCGGCTGGCAATTTGCTGGTGTTGATATCGCCAAGAACACCATCTTTGCCGCCAAAAAAGCGCAGCCGGACGGCCAATTTATCATTGCCGACCCCGCCCGCGCGCCGCTGCAACCGGGCTCGGCTCAGGTGCTGCTGGTCAACGATCTCAAGGTAAGAAGCGAATTGCTGGCGGAGTGGCTGGCCCCCGGTGGCTATCTGCTCTATCTGCAGCCGGGCCCCCGTCATCAGTGGCAACTGCGGGTCAGCCTCAACCCGGTGAGCATGGAACATCCCCTCAGCTGGCCGACCCTCGGTGGCCTCAATCAGGTGGCCCAACAACGCTGTCAGTTCAGCCTCAGCATGGATCACGCCATGCGCAGCTTTATTCTGGAGACCAGCCGCCTCGGCTGGCGCGCCACCGGTGAGCAGCGTCACGCTTTCGCTCAACAGGGCCCGGATGAGCTGGAACAGGATCTGCTGCTGACCCTGTGGCAAAAACCGCTCTGATAGTGTTCAAAACGGCAGTGTTTTATACAAACACTGCCGTTTTTCTGTCTGCAGTTAAAAACTAATCACTTGATTCTGAACAACAAAAATACCAATCACCCGCCCGCCCCAATAATGACAATAAAGTCATCAACAAGTAACCCGCCGCTGATTCAGCTCCAGTCAAGGTTAACCGCTCTACCTTGTCCCCATCGGTTCAATCCCGATCAAACTAACAAAGACCGGAACAGGTCCAAGTGTTTACATCAGAGGAATAAAGCATATGAAGAAGTCTGCACTGACTATTGCCATCTCCAGCCTGCTGCTGGTGCGTATTCCCACGCATGGCGATCGCTCAATAACATTCATGCCGATCACTCAATAACATCCATGCCGATCGCCCAAT
>NZ_JAPDBM010000028.1:0-56054 GCF_027705265.1 Aeromonas sp. QDB11
AATATCTGGAAACGGTACTCAATGCGGGTCTCAAAAAACTGGGTGAAATTTAACAAAATGTTCACGCTCTCACCCTGCGTCACCAGGGGACTGCTTGATGGGCGGGGTGACGGGGCTCACATCTCGGGTAATAAAGCGGTATTCAAGCCAGGGGAAATAAACAGCCATGTTTATTGGGTATTTTTGCCAGAGCGACACTTTAATTTAAATTAACTGACACTTAAGCAAAGCGGGGTGGTGGTTTATTAAGCTCGCCCGCGTTTTTAAATATGAGTCAGTTAGCCATCGAACAGGCTGCATGGCACGTTCATTATTTAACTGAAAAAGAATGGACAGATTGAGAATGCGGTTTATCGCAAGCCGTGCGCTTCAGTGTGAGTGCGAGGTTGTGAGTGTTGGGGCTGATATCCGCCGAAAAGGGTGAGGCAAAGGCGCGTGCCATTGACTAAATTGATAGACAGTAAGGAGCAAAACGACTCCAACCTTCAACTATCACATCCCATGGGATACGGATCATGGACAGAGTACAACGCGCAGCCCCCTTTTCGTTGCAAGTGGACCTCAGACAGGTGGTTTATGCCCTGTCAGCCTCACTGGATCTGGTGGGCATTGGCGATGTGGCCCACGGTAAACGCGTCGGGATCATGGCCGCCGAGTGCGGTCGGTTTCTGGGGATGAGTGACGCCGAGCGCTGTCTGCTGTTCGAGCTCGGGGTGTTGCATGATATCGGTGTCTCCTCGACCACTACCCATCACCATCTGGTCAGCGAGTTCGATTGGGAGTCCTCCCAGCACCACTGTGAGGTGGGGTATCAGCTGCTCAAGGATTTCCGTTTGCTGGCCCCGCTGGCGCTCCCTATCCGTTATCACCATACCCACTGGTACCTGTTGCGCGAGATGGCCGATGTGGACTCCAGGGTTGCCCGTCAGGCCAACCTGATCTTTCTGGTGGATCGCTGTGATGCGCTGGCAGCACCTCATTACGCGGACGGCTCGCTGTTGATGCACACCGACGAGATCCGCGCACGGCTGCAGGATTGTCGTGACGAGTTCTTTGCCCCCGAGTTGGTGGAGGCCTTTCTCAAGGCATCCTGCTCGGAGGCATTCTGGTTGCAGCTGGAGGCTCGATCCATCAATGACTACATGCTGGAGATGTTGCAGGTGCGGGAGCCCTGTCTGACCTCGAACGGGGAGCTGAAAGCGCTGGCGCGGATCTTCTCCGGCATCGTCGATGCCAAGAGCCCCTTTACCATGACCCACTCTCTCGGGGTGAGTCGCTTGTCTCGTGCGTTGGCGGAACAGATGGGGGTGGGGGCCATCCACTGCGACATGCTGGAGATCGCCGGGTTATTGCACGATCTGGGCAAGCTCAGGGTCCCGGACGAGATCCTCGACAAGCCTGCCAGCCTGACGAAAGAGGAGCGTGCCGTCATCAAGGCCCACAGCTTCGAGACCTACCAGATCCTGCGCCACATCGAGGGATTTGAAGAGATTGCCTGCTGGGCGGCCTATCACCATGAGGAGCCGGACGGGGAGGGCTATCCGTTCCATCTGCCAGCATCCGCCATGGCGCTGGAGGCGCGTATTTTACGGGTGGCCGATATCTTTCAGGCGATGGTGCAGGACCGACCTTATCGGCGCGGGTTGCCAGCTCGTGATGCGCTGGCCTTTTTGCAACAACTGGCGGATCAGGGACGGGTCGATCCCGCCGTGGTGGCAGTGCTGACTGACCACCTGCCGCAGATGATGATGGCGGCGATCCCGACTCGCGAGGAGGTGCATGCAATATGTTGAGGGAGGCTTGGTCACTGAACCATCTTGCAGTGAGCCAGCTATGCTTGGAACAAGCCGTGCAGAATGCCGTATCGGTATGCAGAAGAGAGCTGGAATGACCATTAGGGGACAGATATGGAATCGCTAAAAGCCAAGGATTATATGCAGAGCAGACCCATCACCTTCACAGCCGACATGATGGTGCAATCTGCGGTCGAAAAATTTCTGAACAGCCATCAGCTGGGGGGCCCGGTGGTGGATGAGAAGGGCCATCTGATCGGCTGGATCTCCGAGCAGGACTGCATCGCCGTGATGCTCAAGGAGGCCTACCACTGCGAGCAGGTGGCACAGGTCAAGGATGTGATGCGCAAAGAGGTGCTGACGGTGAGGCCCGATACCAGCATTTTGACCCTGGCAGAGATGATGATGGGGCAAAAGCCGAAGATCTATCCGGTGGTAGAGGAGGGACGCCTGCTTGGGGTCATCAATCGCCACAACGTGATGCAGGCCATTCACGCCCAGCTCACCACCTGTTTTGTCCACAACACTCACGGTTGATCCTCTTTCCCTCTCTTCCAAGGCAAGCTGCGGCTTGCCTTGATTATTTGGAAAACCGCACACTTTTCATGTTATGCCATCTTACTAGGAACGTTTTTCCAGGTATGAGGATCGGCCAATCACGCTGCATTCCCATGACTTGCACTACGTTAAGGCTTGCACCGTCCCCACTCGCTCTTTAGGATCGCTCCCAGCTTATCGATATGGCCCCTCTGGGCACCTATTTAAGGAATTCGTACCTTGTCTCTCTCTATCGAGGCGCTGCGCCGCCGTCTCTCTGCCTGCATGAATCTCGACGCCCGCCGCCTCTCCAGCCGTCTGCACGGGGTCAAGAAGCTGCCTGAAGGCAAACAGGCCGCCGTGCTGGAGACCATCGCCGCCGATCTGGATGCCGCGCAAGCGCGCTATCAAGCCCGTCTGGCCGGTGTACCCAGGGTCACCTATCCGGATAACCTGCCGGTCAGTCAGAAGCAGGCGGAGATCACCAAGGCGATCAGTGAGCATCAGGTGGTGATCATCGCCGGCGAAACCGGCTCGGGCAAAACCACCCAGATCCCCAAGATCTGTCTGGCGCTCGGGCGCGGGGTGAAGGGCTTTATTGGCCACACCCAGCCACGCCGTCTGGCGGCTCGCACCGTGGCGGCCCGTATTGCCGAGGAGATGGCGTCCGAACTCGGCCACTACGTGGGTTACAAGGTGCGCTTTACCGATCAGGTGAGCGAGCAGACCCACATCAAGCTGATGACTGACGGTATCCTGCTGGCCGAGATCCAGAATGACCGGATGCTCACCCAGTACGACACTATTATCATCGACGAGGCCCACGAACGCAGCCTCAACATCGACTTCATTCTGGGCTATCTCAAGCAACTGCTGCCACGGCGCCCCGATCTCAAGGTGATCATCACCTCGGCTACCATAGACCCGCAGCGTTTCTCCCGTCATTTCAACAAGGCGCCGGTGATCGAGGTCTCCGGCCGCACCTATCCGGTAGAGGTGCGCTATCGCCCGCTGTTTGCTGATAAAAAGAGCGGCGACAAGAGTGAGGCGCTGGAGGAGCGCGACGAGCTGCAGGGGATCTTCGATGCGGTGGAGGAGCTGGCCCGCGAGGGGCTCGGGGACATCCTCATCTTCATGAATGGCGAGCGGGAGATCCGCGATACTGCCGATGCCCTGCGCAAGCTCAACCTGCGCGATACCGAGGTGCTGCCGCTCTACGCCCGCCTCTCCAACGCCGAGCAGAACAAGGTGTTCCAGCAACACGCAGGTCGGCGCATCGTGCTGGCCACCAACGTGGCGGAGACCTCGCTGACGGTACCGGGCATTCGCTACGTCATCGATCCGGGTACCGCCCGTATCAGCCGCTACTCCTGGCGCACCAAGGTGCAGCGCCTGCCTATCGAGCCGGTCTCCCAGGCCAGTGCCAACCAGCGTAAAGGGCGTTGCGGCCGGGTGGCGGACGGTATCTGTATCCGCCTCTACTCCGAGGAGGATTTCAACAACCGCCCGGCCTTTACCGACCCCGAGATCCTGCGCACCAACCTGGCATCGGTCATCCTGCAGATGCTGGCGCTTGGCCTTGGCAATATGGAGGCCTTCCCGTTCGTCGAGCCGCCGGAGTCACGCCATATCAAGGATGGCCTGACCCTGTTGAAAGAGCTGGAGGCGGTCAAAGAGCTGCCCGGCACCCGGGATCAGGAGCCGAAACTGCAGTTGACCGAAACCGGTCGCCAGCTCTCGCGCATCCCCCTTGATCCACGGCTTGCCAAGATGGTGATCACGGCGGCGCAAACCGGCTGCCTGAGCGAGGTGATGGTGATCACTGCGGGGCTCAGTATCCAGGATCCCCGCGAGCGGCCCATGGAGAAAAAGCAGGCCGCCGACGAGCAACACAGACGCTTTGAAGACAAGGATTCCGACTTCCTCGCCTTCGTCAATCTGTGGAACTACTTGAAAGAGCAGCAGGATCTCCTTGGCAGCAACCCGTTCCGCCGCATGTGCCAGAAGGAGTTCCTCTCCTACCTGCGGGTGCGCGAATGGCAGGACATTCATTTCCAGCTGCGCCAGACGGTCAAAGAGCTGGGTTTTAAAGCCAACCATGAACCGGCGGATTTCAAGACGGTACATTGCGCGCTGCTGACCGGCCTCTTGAGCCACATCGGCAACAAGGATCTGGAAAAGCCGGAGTTCCTTGGCGCCCGCAACGGCCGCTTCCACCTGTTCCCTGCGTCGGGTCTGTTCAAGAAGCCGCCCAAGTGGGTGATGGCCGCAGAATTGGTGGAGACCTCGCGCCTCTACGCCCGTATCAACGCCCGGATTGAACCCGAGTGGGTTGAGCCGCTGGCGGGCCATCTCATCAAGCTGCACCATAGCGACCCCCACTGGTCGAAGAAAAATGGCGCCGTGATGGCCAAGGAGAAGGTGACGCTTTATGGCCTGACGCTGGTCAATGAGCGCACCATCAACTTCAGCCGCCTCGATCCGGCGCTATGCCGCGAGCTGTTTATTCGCCGCGCGCTGGTGGAGGGGGATTTCGAGACCCGCCACCGTTTCTTTAGCGATAACCGCAAGCTGTTGGCCGAGGTGGAAGCGCTGGAGCACAAATCCCGTCGTCGCGACATTCTGGTGGATGACGAGGATCTCTTCCGCTTCTACGATGCCCGCTTGCCGGAGGAGGTGATCTCCGCCCGCCACTTTGACAAGTGGTGGAAAGAGGCGCAAAAGCAGGATCCAGAGCTGCTCAACTTCGAAAAAGAGATGCTGATGAAGGGGGATGCCGCCCATATCAGCGAACTCGACTACCCCAACTTCTGGCAGCAGGGGCGACTCAAGCTCAAGCTGAGCTACCAGTTTGAACCGGGGGAGGCGGCGGACGGCGTCACGCTGCATATTCCGCTGCCACTCTTGAATCAGGTGGAGGTGAAGGGGTTCGAATGGCTGATCCCCGGGCTGCGTCATGAGCTGCTGGTGGCCCTCATCAAGTCGATGCCAAAGCCGATGCGCAAGAACTTCGTGCCGGCGCCGAACTACGCCGACGCGCTGCTCGCCACCCTCAACCCGGAACAGGGGCCGCTGTTGGACGAGATGGAGCGCCAACTGCGCCGCATGACCGGCGTGACCGTCCCCCGCGAATCCTGGGACTGGGCTGCGGTGCCCGATCACCTGAAACTCACCTTCCGGGTGGTGGATGACAAGCACAAGAAGGTGGCGGAAGGCAAAGATCTGGAGGCGCTGAAAGAATCCCTGCGTGGCAAGGTGCAGGAGACCCTGTCACAAGTGGCGGACGACGATATCGAGCAGTCCGGCCTCACCCTCTGGAGCTTTGGCGAGCTGCCTCAAGAGTACAGCCAGAAGCGCGGTGGTTTTGAAGTGAAAGCCTATCCGGCGCTGGTGGATGAGAAAGATTCGGTCTCCATCCAGTTGGTAGAGAGCCCGGTGGCTCAGCAACAGCTGATGTGGGCCGGCCAGCGCCGACTGGTGCTGCTCAACGTGCCGTCGCCCATCAAGTATCTGCAGGAGAAGCTGCCCAACAAGGCCAAGCTGGGGCTCTATTTCAACCCGTTTGGCAAGGTGGCGGAGTTGATTGACGACTGCATCGCCTGTGGTTGTGACAAGCTCATTGAGCAGCATGGCGGGCTGGCTTGGGACGAAGCCGGTTTCGAGGCGCTCAAGGAGTATGTCCGCGCCGAGCTCAACGATGCGGTGGTGGAGGTGGCCAAGCAAGTGGAAGCCATACTGACCCTCTCCCATGAAATCAAGAAGCGGCTCAAGGGCAAGATGCAGCTCGACACCGCCTTTGCCATGTCGGATATCCAGCTGCAGCTGAGCAATTTGATCCACAAGGGCTTCGTCACCGAGACCGGTTGGCAGCGGCTGCCTGACTTGCTGCGCTACCTGCGTGCCATCGAGCGGCGTCTGGAGAAGCTGGCCATCGATCCCAACCGGGATCGGGTCTACATGCTCAAGGTGCAGAGTGTGGAGTCAGAGTACAAGGCGCTGCTCGCCAAAATCCCCAAATCCCAGCTGATCCCGGCCGAAGTAGCCAACATCCGCTGGATGATTGAGGAGCTGCGGGTGTCGTTCTTTGCCCAGAATCTGGGGACTCCGTATCCGGTCTCCGATAAACGGGTGCTTAACGCCATCGCTCAGTGCTAAGCTGCTATCTAACTGTTTTAACAGCACGATAGCGCGTGATGAGAAGGGGTTGCCAGTCAGTTGGCTCCCTTCAAACCGCAAGTCAGGGAGGCAAGGATGCTGGGGATCTGGTTGAGTGTGGCGCAGGTGGTGATCAGCGGTTACCAACCCATCGCGGAACAAACCTGGGTGCAGTTGAACCCGGAATATTACCCGCTGGCGCGTACCCCGCCTGCGATGTTTGTGGCCTGGCGTGGCAATCAGTTCCCGCCGCTGGCCCAGAAGCAGAAGCATGGTCGCTGGCAGATCCTCTTTCCCGCCCGGCTGGTGCCTCCTTTCGATCTGTTCGAGGGGGAGGCGCAGCTCTCCAAAACTTATCTGGCAAGGCTGCGGCGCATCGACGAGATGGCTTACGGGGTAGCCCCGGGCCAGGCTGCGGCTGGTGCAATCGTGCAGCAGGGGAGTGGTTTCCCTGGTTATAGCGCGCAATCCATCGCGCCTTTTATTGCCGAGTTCCGTACTCCCCAAGACGCGTTCGGTGGTGTCGATATTCCCACCGACACCGACGAGAGCGAACCTCTGCTGGCTCAGCTAGGCGTGACATTTCGCACCGCGGGGATGACTGGCGCAGATGCGTTGATTGGGGGGGGAATGGCGCTCGCCAGCAGCACGGCCAGCTTATCCGCAGGCAGTGACGCCATGCTCACCCTCTCGGATCCGGCAGCCGGCGGCCCACAAACCGTGTGTCATCAGGTCGCGGCAGGGGAGACCTTGTGGCGCATTGCCAATCAGCTCTCCAGTACCCAGGGGGTCGATACTTACAGTTATTTGCTGGCGCTGGTGGCGGAGAATCAACCGCGGCTTGGCAAGAGCATTCGGGTCAGAACGGGGGAGGGTCTTTACTGCCCGCGCGCCGAGACCCTGGCGCAGTTTGATGCCCTGAGCCCGGCCCAGCGTCAGCAGCAATTTGCCCGACTGGAGCAGGGGCGCTAAATGCAGAGTCGGTACCTTGTATCCGAATTTGGCCCGTGGTAGTATTCGCGCTCGTTTTGCGAGGTGCTGACCGGTCGCAGTTAGCACCATAAATTCATCCAAAAGAGATACACACTATGTCTTTCGTATTCCAAGCTGAAGTCCGTTCTGACCTGGGGAAAGGTGCGAGCCGCCGCCTGCGTCAAGCTGACCAAGTTCCTGCCATCGTTTACGGTGCAGGCAAAGAAGCCCTGTCCATCACTGTTGACCACAAGAAAATGGTTCTGGCTCAAGAGAAGCCGGAATTCTATGAGTCTGTACTGACTCTGGTTATCAACGGTGAAGAAGTTAACGTAAAAGTGAAAGCTATCCAGCGTCACCCGGTACGTTACAAGCTGATCCACCTGGACTTCGTTCGCGTTTAATAGCGAACCGTCAGGTTGAAGAAAAGCCACTCTCAGGAGTGGCTTTTTGCTATCTGGCATCTGGTGAGAGGGCTACCTGATCAGTGACAGCAATCCGGTTATCCCAGCTGACTCAGCGCCTGTTGGCAGCGCTGCTCGGCGGCATCCAGCTCCAGCAGTACCATCCTGATATCTTCCATCTGCTGTTGCAGTGTTTCCCGTTTCTCCTCGACCAGTCCCAGCATGGTCTGCAGCTGGGTGCGGCTGCTCTTGTCGGCATCATAGAGATCGAACAGCTCGCGGATCTCGGCAAGGCTGAACCCGAGCCGCTTGCCGCGCAGGGTGAGCTTGAGGCGAACCCGATCCTGCTTGCTGTAAATGCGGGTCTGTCCCTCTCTGGCGGGATTGAGCAACCCCTGATCCTCGTAGAAACGGATACTGCGCGTTGTAATATCAAATTCCCGGGCCAGCTCACTGATGCTGAAGCGCCGTCCTTCATCCTTGTTGTTCATACAGACTTCTTGGCGAACTAAATCCTGTCTGCACCTTACCTAAACGTAAACTGCACTGCAACTCTTGTTCCATCGCGTCAGAACCCCTATGTTATGGCCATGTAACAAACAGAGGTTGGCAAATGGATATTGCAATTGTGGCGGCAAAACGGACGCCGATGGGGGCATTTCAGGGGGCATTGGCTGAGGTAACGGCGCCTGAGTTGGGTGCCTGCGCCATCGAGGCTGCACTGCTGCAAAGCGGGCTGCGTCCGGAGCAGGTCGATGAAGTGTTTATGGGCAATGTGCTGGCGGCGGGTGTGGGGCAAGCGCCAGCTAGGCAGGCGCTGTTGAAAGCGGGGCTGCCTGATAGTGTGCCCGCTACCACGATCAACAAGGTGTGTGGCTCCGGCATGAAGGCGGTGATGCTGGCGGCGGATACCATTCGTCTGGGGGATAACAGGGTGGTGGTGGCGGGGGGGATGGAAAGCATGAGTCGTGCCCCCTATCTGCTGGATAATGCCCGCAGCGGCTTTCGGATGGGGCATCAAAAGGTGCTGGATCACCTCTTCCTCGATGGTTTGCAAGATGCCTATGATGGCCAGCTGATGGGGATACATGCCCAGCGCAGCGCCGATCAGGCCGGTTTGACCCGCACTGCCATGGATGAGTTTGCCCTTGCGTCGTTGCAGCGTGCCCGCGATGCACAGCAAGCAGGCGCGTTTGCATCCGAGCTGGCAAGTATCTATCGCGGTGATCGCTTGTTGCTGGCCGAGGACGAACAACCGGGCAAGGGCAGACCGGAGAAGATCCCGACCCTTAAGCCTGCATTTGGCAAGGAGGGCACCATTACGGCGGCCAATTCGAGCTCCATCTCGGACGGTGCGGCGGCGCTGATATTGATGGATGGCGCCACGGCGCAAGCCTGGCAGGTACCTGTGCTGGCACGGATAGTCGGTTATCAGAGCCACGCGGCATTGCCCGCCGAATTTACCTCCGCGCCCATTGGCGCCATTTCACGGCTGCTGGCGCGTCTGGCATGGTCGGTGGAGGAGGTGGATCTGTTCGAGATCAACGAGGCCTTTGCCATGGTCACCATGCTCGCCATGAGCGGGATCGGCATCCCTCATCACAAGGTCAATGTGCATGGGGGGGCCTGTGCGCTCGGTCACCCGCTGGGGGCGAGTGGCGCGCGCATTCTGGTGACGCTGATCGCCGCGCTGCGGCAACGGGGTTTGCGGCGGGGAGTGGCTGCGCTCTGTATCGGAGGTGGGGAGGCGACCGCCATCGCGGTCGAGGTGAATGACGCGACGAATTAGTCGGTGGCTTCCATCGCCAGCAGCTGTTCGTTGACCCAGGTGGTGGCGGCCAGATAGAGGTGACTCACCTTATCCTCGTTGAGCCCTAACTTTGCGGTTCTGGCCGTGACTCTTGACCAGTTGGCATTTTCGTAATCTTCACAAAACGCGAGGTAGAAACCGAGATTGCCTTTGCGTTCCAGCAGCGCCAGCCGAATATCTTCAATAAGGGGGATAGTGCCCAGCAGCTTATCCATCGGTTGTTCCATCAGCACATCTAGCAGGGAGAAGAGACCGGTGATAAAGGCCTGTTGTGCCTGTTGGGTCGGGGCGTGAGCATGGGCCAGCAGCTCACAGAATCGGGCGCGGATCATTGACATCTGGTAGAGCTCGGCGCTCTTGCCCTTGCCTGCACTGGTTGCCGCCACCAGCGAGACAAAACGCTTTAGCTGGGTGTTGCCCAGATAAATGGCTGCCTGACGAAATGACGAGATGGGATTGGTATGGCCTTTGAGGTGGTTGACGTAACGCAGCAGCTTGAGGGAGAGGGAGATATCCTGACCGAGTAGCTGCTCAATCTTGTTGATATCAGGCTCTGTCTCGTTGACCACATTGAGCAGTTGCATCACCACGACCTGCGCCGGCTCCATGGTCGCTTGCTTGACCATCTCGGGGCGACTGAAGAAAAAGCCCTGGAACAGCTGGATCCCCAGCTGTTTGACCCGCTCGAACTCTGCCTTGTCCTCCACTTTTTCCGCCAGATAGGTAAGCCCCAGCGTCTGATGCCGCTGGATAAACACCTTGATCTGCAGCAGGGAGGTGGCGCGCAGATCAAACTTGATGATGTGGATAAAGGGGAGGAATCGTTCCCAATCCGGTGACATGGTGAAGTCATCGAGCGCCAGCTGATAACCCAGCGTGTGCAGCTGTTTCACTTTTTCCAGCAGGGCATCATCCGGTGGGGAATCTTCCAGAATCTCAATCACCACTTTTTCGGGCGGCAGGCACTCTGCCAATCCCTCCAGCAGCAGTGAGTGGGGAAAATTGATAAAGCAGGGGCGGCCCCCCAACAGCTGATCGATATTCTGTTGCAGGAACTGTTCGACCACCAGGCGTGATGTCGCCTGCTGGGATGAGATACTCGGGAAGACATTATTCAGACTATCGCGAAAGAGCAGCTCATAGGCATGGGTATTGAGGTCTCTGTCGAGGATCGGCTGTCTTGCTACGTAGGAATACATGCCTTGCTCCAGTATGGGTACTGGGTTGATTTTATGGTGTTGCAGAACACTATGCCAGTATTCACCTTATTGAGTAAGGCAATAATTGGCATAGCGTTTTTCTGCAGGGCTGGAAGTTAGAAGAAATAGCTCAATTGTGCACCAGCCAGCCAGGCATCCCCTTCGGAAGTGCCCTGGAAGGTGGAGGTCGTCAGCGGATTGCCCGGTTGCAGCTCCATTTTTTCGGTGACATCCACCTTTTTGCCATCGATCAGGGTCAGCCCCAGATCCACGGTCAGGTTGGGCGTGAACTGATACCCCATCCCCAGGCTGTACCAGAGTCGATCGGCATCCGGGATGGAGATGGTTCGACGATCGGCGGGCACCGGGCTGGCGTCATAGGCCACTCCGGAGCGCAGTTGCCACTGGGGAGTGACCTGATAGGTCATACCGACGGCATAGCGCCAGCTATCTTCCCAGTGCTCATCCTTGATGTGCATGCTCTGCAAATTGTTGAGATCAGCTTCCAGCTGAACGAATTTGCTCCAGTTGGTCCAGTTCAGGCTGCCGTGGAGAGCCAGTTTGTCAGTCAGTTGATGGAATGCTGCCAATTCTGCCGTCGCGGGTAGTGGCAGATCCAGACTGCCGGTATCTCTGAGCTCGGTAACGGAGCCGTCTGCATTGGATCGGCCCACAATAGCGTCACCCGAGAGCGTCAAATTGACATCGTGACGATAGGAGAGGCCGAGCCGGGTTTGCTCCGACAGTTCCAGCAAGGTGCCGACATTCCAGCCCCATGCCCAGCCATCCCCTTGCAGATGTTTTGCGATCAGGTTGCGAGAGGGGAAGGTGCCGCCGACCTCGCCTTCGCCCTGAATAGCGGAGATCCCGGCACCGATTGACCACATCTCATTGATCCGATAGGCGAGTGAGGTACCCAGATCCATGGTCTTGATATCGGAGACATTGCCAAAGTGTCCGGCGCTGTAGTTATCCGGCATCTTGACGCCAAGACCGTAGTAAGAGGTTGCCGAGAAGCCGAGGCGCCACTGTTCGTTGAGTGGAATGATGAGATAGGCGTTAGGAACCCAGGCCGCGGCTGCAATATCGTGTGCACTGGCATCGGAAGTGACGATGCCGGGTTTGGTCGGCAAGCGGGTGTTGCCTTCAATATTGACATCAGGACTGACATAGATGGCGCCGCCAGAGAGCGCCATCTGATTGAAGCGGGTCATGGCAGCCGCATTGCGGGAGAGCACGCTGGCGTTATCCGCGATGGCGGCCTCACCGGCAAAGGCGCGTCCCAGGCCTGTAGCGGACTGTTCAGCCAGCTGGAACCCGGCGGCATGGGTCTGACCCGCGATCACCAGCAGGGCGATGGCGGACGGTTTGATGATGGGATGCATGACAAAATCCTTGCTGTTACCCGAAGGTTAAATAGGTCATATGAATGGAGGCAGGATTTTATATGGTATGACCAGCAAGGCAACGGACATGGTGGGTCTCAGGACAAAACAAGATTTAATGCTGGGGAGAAGCACTCTAATAGTTTGATTAAAAAAGAAAAATAAACACGTGTGTGCTACATCTGTGCGCTGAAATGGATTTTATGGACAAAAAAAGAGCGCCTGATGGCGCTCTTTCCATTTTATCAATAATCAGAACTTCATGTTGAACTGAGCAGAGGCCAGGAAGGCGTTGCCGTGGGAAGTACCCTGCCAGCGAGTAGTGCTGTCATGTTTTGGCAGACCTTCGTTGACGTCAACTTCTTTGCCGTCCAGATATGCCATACCAAAGTCAACGCTCATATCGGTGTTGATGTGGTAGGTGGCACCTGCGCTATACCAGATACGGTCTGAGTCGGGGATACTCAGGCTACGGTATTCGGCTTCGATCGGGCTATTGTCATAGGCAAAGCCCAGACGAGCTTCCCAGGCCGGATTGATATACCAGGTACCACCGATGGAATAACGGAGGGAATCTTTAAAATTCTCGGGTTTTTGCAAGCATTGGCCAACAATTGCGCCATCTTTACAGCCACTGCTGGTTGCTTTCAGTTCTTCAAACGCACTCCAGTCTGTCCAGTTGACGGAGTAATGAACTGCAAATTGCGGATTAAGACGGTGATAACCCGCAAATTCTGCCTGAGCTGGCAAATCCAGCTTCAGGTTACCATCTACGGTTTTAAATACAGGCTTGCCATTCTGGAGACCTGCTACGCCGGCAGTCGAGCCCTGAAAATCACCATCAAAGCTCATATCCACTTGTGAGCGATAAGTCAGAGCAAAACGGTGGTTTTCGTTGACTTCATAGAGAGTTCCAACGTTCCACCCGAAGCCCCATGTGTCACCTTTGAGATGTGCGACATTTGTATCTTTCGGGAGCCCGCTTAGATTAAAACCGGCAAAACGGTTGAGCTCCGCAGCACCGTAAACAGCGTTAATACCTGCACCAATGCTGAATTGTTCGTTGATACGATAGGCAATATTAGGGTTGATATTGAAGGTGACCAGCTCTGTATTGCCTGCCGCTGAACCCGCATTGAATGCCTCAGAATATTCGGTAGACAGGCCGTAATTTGAAAATAGGCCGATACCCCAAGCCCATTGGTCATTCAGCGGCTGAATAAAATAAGAGGCGGGGACGAAAGCGGCAGGCGCAATACCACTTTCACTGGCTGGGAGAACCCCACCTATTTTGCCCTCAACATCCACATCCGGTTTGATGTAGGTGCCGGAGACAGAGACCGCCATCTTGTCGAAGGTGGTCATGGCTGCAGGGTTACGGGCCAGTACGGAGGCGTTGTCGGCGATAGCCGCTTCACCGGCATAGGCGCGACCCAGACCGGAGGCCGAGTGCTCGTTCAACTGGAATGCCGCGGCATGGACTTGACCGGTGGCCAGCGCGATGGTGGCGGCAATCAGGCTCTTCTTGAAAATAGTTGTCGTCATGGTGTTCTCTCTTGTAGGCAGATTTTTTTGCCGATATTGGCTGCACGTTCAATGCAAACCCCGACAAAATCCGTTTTTATTTCAGCTTCTTCCCAATCAATTCTGGCGTGATTCTATGGATCTGGTAGGAGGTAAGAAATCAGACCAGTGACAGCAGAATACATAAAAGTGATCGATGTGTTAATCATTTGTTTTAACTTGCTGTTTAATTCATCAGTTTCATAGGGTAACGGCGGATTATTGACCTGGATTGCCGATCCAGGTCACAAAAATAATTTTGCCGATTTTTCGATTTTTCGATATTTTGAGGCAAATGAGCGACAACGCGGGGGAAACGGTGGGAAACAGGCAGCCGCTCGTGACGGCTGCCTGTCATTCAGGTCTGATCAGGCTTTGTTAAATGGCCCACTGCAGCTGTGACTGTAGTGCGCTGGCAACGGGTGCAAGTGGCTCTTTCATCTCGCCAATCAGCACCATATTGGCCCCTTTTAGCCGGACTATCTCCCCTTTGAGGGTGCCATCTTCAAAGTTGGCCTGTTGCAGGGTTAGCGGGACATGTTTGGGCACGATAAAGAGGGTGACTGGCCCCATCTCTCCCCTGATCACCATATGCAAAGCTGGCCCCTGATAAAACGAGCAGTGATTGACATAGGTCACCTTCAGTCCATCCATCTCCTTCAGGGTTACTCCGTACATCTCCAGCTTGGCATTGATGCTCTGCAAATTGACCCGTTCGTCGATACCCTGGATAAAGGGCGCTTCGCCATAGACGTGGGCCATGGCCACTTGTGCGAGGGAGAGGGCCGTGGGCGTCGTCTCTGGCAGCGAAATCCAGCGGGTGCTCATCCCCAGCAGGAAGGCGACCGATGCGGCCAGGGCGATCTGGCGCCAGGATGTCGATGTCCGGATCTTGACTGGCACTGTACCAAGGGGTCGGGATGGCGGCATATCATCTTGCGTGTCACTGTCTTGCAGCATGGCTTGCCTGAGCAGGATCCGCTCGGCCAGTCCGGCGGGGACCTCTACCTGCATGGCGCGCTTGAGGCTTCTGTCGAACTGCTTCATCTCGTCGAGGTAGTTCCGATTGGCCTGGCTGACTTCAGCGGCTTTGAGAAAGTCCGGCTGTTGATCGTTGGGCTGGATCATGGCGTTGCGGCGAAATTCGAGTTCATCCATGTCCGTGTCCTCTTGCTTGGTTCTTCTGCTCCATCGCCTCCTTGATCTGGTTGCGGGCGCGAAACAGTCGGGTCATGACGGTGTTCTTGTTGAGGCCGAGCATCTCGGCGATCTCTTCACCACTGAATCCTCCCACGACTTGCAGCAGCAGTGGCTCCTGATACTCCTCGGGCAGACGGGCGATGTGACGGTGCAACCACTCGTGCTCCATCTGCTGTTCGTTGTGCAGCGTGTCGTGCTGGGGCTGAGGGTGATCGTCGAGATCCACCAGCTCCAGCTGTTTGCGTTCGAAGCGGCGGGCGTTCTCCCGTCTGAGGATGGTGATCAGCCACCCCTTGGCCGCCTTGTCATCTTGCAGGGTATCGATCGCCTTCCAGGCACGCAGGAAGGTCTCTTGCACCAGATCTTCCGCCATGTTGGGATCCCGGGCCAGCCAATAGGCATAGCGGTAGAGATCGCCGTGCAGTGCATGAACCAGTGCTTCAAATTTGGTTTGTTTGTCAGCCATGGGATCAGAGACCGGCGAAGTGGCCGGATCATTTCCACCAATATGCTGCCGAGCACGTTTTTTTCTAAAAAACAGCAGTGCCATAGGGCAATCCTTGTCAGGGGGCGTGGCGGCGGGAGCGAGCACTCCCGTGCGCCAGCAGGTAAATCAGGTGCGCAATACCGGCGCTTTCATCAGCCCTGAGGGTACGCGCCAGAGTGCGCCACTCGATGGGCTGGCCAGAAGAGGGCCGGGAAAAACAGGCTCGCTCGAGTTCACCAAGCGCGTTGCCGACCCGATTATGCCCAGCGCCAGGCAACTGGCCTGATTGATAACAGGGGACTTGCCAGCGCAAACTCGCCCACTGGATCAGCGCCTTGCGACTGGCATCCGGCTGATGTTGGCCAAGGGCGCGCTGCAGTCTATAGAAGGCGTGCCAGCGGGGCCCGTGGCGCCATAGTGCACGCAGTGCCAGGGCCAGTACGACCCACCAAAGGCTCTCTCGCAGCGGCATCTGCGGGCGCTGAGCATCAGGTTGCGAACGTGTCGCTGGCTGGAACGTCAGCGTGATGGCGGGCAGGCTGGCCTGCTCAATCCGGCCACTTTGGGTATTAAACCAGGGAAGGTCAATGGGGGGGAGCTGATAGTCGCCGCTCTGCTCCGCGACCAGGGTCTGGCGCCATTGTCGCTCAAACAGCAGCTTGCCTTCGCGGTAACGCTCCTGCTGTTGCTCACCATCGGGATGAGCCTGCACACCCGTGGGCAGTTGATGGGCCAGCAGGGGGGTAAGCTGGATCTGGCCGCTGTCACCATTTTCCATGGTCAGGGTGAGGATCCGGATCAGCGGTTCACCGACTTCTCCCGTGGTGGCCGGTTCAAGCCGCTGGCTCAGGATCAGCCGGGTGGCCACAGGCGTGGCGGGGGCCTTGTCCACCCTCACCTCGAGTGGTGCTGCGCGGGCCGAGAGCCGTTGCGCTTTTCCCCCTTGCTGCGCGACCTGCCCCTGCAAGCGGGGGGAGTCGAGGTGCCAGAGCCCCGGCGCCTTTGCCTGAACGAGCCAACTGCGGGTGAGCCTGCCGGGCAGACCTGCCTGAGCGGGGGGGATCCACTCATCGCTACCGAGGCGACGGATGGTGAAGTGGGCAGAACTGAGCTCGCTCAGCGCCGGGTTTTGCATACTGGTGGGCAGCCACAGGGTCAGCCGGTAGATCACTGGCTGGCCGGGATAGAGCGGGCCCTGATGATCAAGGCTTGCCTGCATCTCGAGGGGCGAGGGGGCTGCGGGCTGTGGCAGCGCGGCTGTTTTCGCCTCTCTCAGTGGCAGGGTGAGCGAGGGGGTGAACTCATTTCCCAGCTTGAGCGGGGCAATCACCACCTCTGTATCAGTGGGTGAATTGCTCTGGTGCAGCGGGATCTGCCAGCGAGTCAGTTGTTGTACCGGGGTCGTGACCCGGCTCATGGTCACTCTGCCCACCGCAAACTGGCGCAGTAGGGGGGTGATCTCCAGCTCGCTACTCTGGCGCTCGCCATCCGCTTCGATGATCAGCAGCCAATCGCTGGGGTCGGCCCCCGGCAGCAACTCTGCCCGAGGGGGCAAGGCCCAGCAAAGTGGACTCGCCAGTGCGAGCAACAGTCCCCATCCTGCCCGCGTCACCAGGGCTCCTCCACCTTGATCAGATCCCGGCGTAGTGCCTCTTTGCGCAGTCGCTGCTCCAGCAACAACACCGGGGGAGAGGGTGGCAGGGGCATTGCGGTCACCTGCTGATCCGCCGCTGGTTCGGGCTGCTTGCTGCTGTTGCTGGTGTCGGGAGCGGCCGCCGCACCGCCTTGTAACAGAGAGAGGTTATAGAGCGCATCTTCATGGCCGGGCTCCAGCGCCAGGGCGGCCAGATAGGCCTCCTTGGCTGCCGCAAACTCACCCAGTTGCAGCAGGGCATTGCCGCGGTTGTAGTGGGCGGTGGCGCTCGCCGCTTGCTGATAGGCTGTGATGGCTTGCCGGTAGGCACCGGCCCGATACCAGGCATTGCCGCGCCAGACCGGATCATTGAAGGTGCGGGCAGCCCGCTGAAAATCCCCCTCTTGATAAGCCTGCATTGCTTGCAGATCCCCTCTCTCTACCGCTTGCAGATCTTGTGGCGCAAGCAGCTGCGCTCCCATCATCAGCACCACCATCAACCGGGCACCGACTCTGGCCAGCAAGGCCAGCGGTAATAAAGGGATCAGCAGCCAGGGGCCAAGATCCAGTGGTGCCGGGGTGAGGGCCGAGGTCGTAGTGGGGAGGGAGGCAAATCGGGGGACGTCGCTGCCAAGCCACTGCAGCTCACCGCCGAGGCGATTGGCCAGGGCGGCAATCGCCTGACTATCAGGGGCGGGTAATTGCGCGGGCATGCGGGTGGCAAACCCCAACTCATTGGCCGGGATGGCTGGCATGGGGGCCGGTTGACCGCTGTTGGCGAGCAGAATATCGAGGCGTGCCGACTGGGTGTCGCGGCAAAGAAGGCGCTGCTGGCAGGGCCATAGCGCGGCGATTTGGGTCATCTGGTTCGTGGTGAGGTCGTCGGTGATCAGCAGCAGACGCGCCTGTTCACCGGGAGCAATCTGCTTCATGGCAAGTTCCACAGCCCTTGCCGGGTTGCTGCCCTGCAGCGGCATGATATCGGGGCGCAAGTCGGGCAGCAGCAGCGAAAGGGCTTGATGATCCCGGGTTGGCGGCATGGCGAGGTAGGCATCGCCCGCGTAGAGGATCAGCGCAATGCGTTCACCCTTGGCGTGGCTCAGCAGCTGCTGTAACTGCCATCTGACCCGGGTCGCCCGATCCGGTTTGAGGTCGATGGCGGTCATCGAGCGTGACAAGTCCAGCAGCCAGATATCGAGCGGTGCCGCAGGCTGCTGTTGCAGCTCACCGCGCAGTGCCGGTCCACTCAGGGCCAAAATGACGGGCAGGGTTGCCAGCCAGAGCCAGGGGCGCTGAGGACGGGATGCTGGCAGCAGATAAGCCTGCATCGCAGGCGCGAGCAGCGGGGGCTGGCGACGACGACGCCACCCTTGCCAGAGCCAGGGGATGAGTGCGATCAGCCACAGGGGGCGAAGCAAGATCAGCTCCATCTGCGCGCGCCTCGTGCCAACCCGCTACGCACCTTGCGAAACTCCAGCCTGCCGCGCCCTGATGGCAGAATCAGCAAACCACAAAGCAGTGCCAACGGCCAGGGGTAGAGCTCGATCACCGGCTGGTAGTGGGCAACCGGCATGGGGGCCGGTTCCAGGGTATTGAGGGCTGCGTTGATGGCATCGAGATCGCTTTGGGTTCGCGCCCGAAAGTAGCGTCCCTGGCCTGTCTGCGCCAGCGCTTGCAGAAGCGGCTCGTCCAGTTCGCTGCTGGGATCGGCCTGACCGCTGCCCGCTTCATCGTAGGGTTGGATAAAGGTATCGGGATCGGCACCGACCCCCAGCGTATAGATCCGTATTCCCTGCGCCGCGGCGAGTTTGGCCTCTTGCAGCGGATCCGCATTGCCTGCGGTATTGCGGCCATCGGTGACCAGCAGCAGGGCCGTGGGGCGACCAGGATCCCCATGCTGATGTGCAAGCTGGATCGCTTCGCCAAGGGCGGTGGTACGGCCAACCAGATCAAAATCGAGCTCGTCGCTCAAGGTCAACAGCGCCGGGATCTCCTGAGTGAGGGGAGAGAGCAGGTAGGCGTGATCGGCAAAGACGATAAGACCAACCCTGTCTCCGGCCCGTTTGGCGATCAGCGCCTTGATCTGCTGGCGCACCGCCGTCAGCCGCGCTTGTTGCTCGCCGTTGTCGAGCATATCAGGGGTGCGCATGCTGTCTGACAGATCCACCGCCAGTAGAAGATCCCGACTCCCTTCATATTGGATAACCGGTTCTCCCCACCACTGGGGGCGGCAGAGGGCGAGGATGAGGGCACCCCAGAGCAATATAGCGCGCCAGAGTGGCAATCCGGCGTGGGGACGCAGCAGCGCAAACCCGGGGTGAGCCAGATAACCGCGGCGTAGGGGCGGCAATCCGAAGCGCACCAGCAAGGGCAGCACCAGCGCCAGCGCAAACCAGGGCCAGGCCAGGATCATGAATGCCTCCGCGTGGCTTTGCGCCCCGAGCGAGGGGAGAGCTGCAAAAAGAGGGTTTGACCCCAGCGGCGATAATATTGCCGCAACTGTTCGCACTGCTCGCGGCTCGGGTTCTGGCTGCCATAGAGCCAACTGCGCCAGTGAGGGGCGAACAGGCTGAAGTCGCTGCCGCCGTGACGATCGACAAAGGCGAGCCACGCCTCTCCCTGCAGCTTGCGCGCTTCGGGCCAGCGTTGCAGCGCTTCATGACGCAGGGCTTCCTGTATGCGTGCAACCAGCAGCGCCGGATCCCCCTCCAGCTGGCGGCACCAGCGGCGGTAACGTATCACCCTGAGGGCAATCAGGACGATCAGTAGCAGCAATAAGCCGGTGATCAATAGCCACAATAGCGCCTGTACCCGAGGATCAAGACTCTGTTCAATCAGATCAGGCCCCGGGTGGATGTCGCGCATCAGGGCGGTCAGCGGCGGGGTAATGGCCTCGGAGGCGGGGCTGGCGCTGTCGAGTTCGGCGGGCATGATCATCCCTGATGACATAACCCCTCCTGCCACTGTTGTTGCAGCGTCTGGCTGTTATCGAGCAGGTATAGGCGCTGTACCAGCGGCAGCAACTGCTGCTTGCTGTGGGCCAGCTGCTGCTCGGCGGCTTGGCGGTAGCGGCGGGAGAAACCGGCATGGCCTCCATCCAGCCAGCCCTGATAGTGTTGCCCGGGCCGATCGATGGCCACCGGCAGTTGGCCGCCTCGGGGAAGGGCTGCCTCGAGGGGATCGCGGATCTGCCAATAGTGAATATCGTGGCGCCGCGAGAGCAGCTGCAGCTGCTGACAGAGCGCCGACTCGCAGGGCCTGTGATCGGTGATGATCGTCAACTTGGCTCCGTGAGGCAGCTTCAGGCCGGACAAGGTAGCGCCCAGCGAATGGGATAGTGCTCGACGTGCCAGTCCTTGCTGATAGTGATGGCAGAGGGATTCGAGCAGGGGCAGCACGCTGCCGCGCTGGCTCTGGTGTTGGGGAATAAGCCCGTGGCAGATCAGGGTATTGTGCTGCTTCATTCCTTGCCAGATCAGGGCTGCCGCCAGCTCGCACCCCAGGCGCGCCTTGAGCTGCAGCGTAGAGCCAAAATACATGGCGGGAGAGAGATCGAGCAGCAGCCAGTGCGCCTGATCGAGCTCCTCGCTATAGAGGCGGGTATAGGGACGACCGAGGCGAGCCGTCACTCGCCAGTCGATGTGGCGTACCTCGTCACCAGCCTGATAGGCGCGCAGCTCCCGAAACGTGAGCCCGGGGGATCGGCCCGGTTTGCCCCGTTCGCTGCTGCTTTTGCCTGCTCTCGGTCTGGCTCTGGCATTGGCCCAGAGCCGGATATTGAGCAGCCGTGGCAGTGACAGGGCAATATCGGGATGCAGACCGGGATCTAGGGGCATGGCACCTGATCCAGCAGTTGGGCGATCAGGATATCGTTATCCAGATTGTCAGCCAGTGCCTGATAGCTGGGAATAAGGCGGTGGCGCAGCACCGGATAGGCCTGCAGCTGGATATCTTCCGGCAGCACATAATCACGTCCCGCGAGCCAGGCACGGGCGCGGGCAGAGCGAGCCAGCCCCAACGTGGCGCGGGGGCTGGCCCCCACGGCAATCAGCGGTTCAAGCGCCGGGCACAGACCGCTGCCCGGGCGGGTGGCACAGACCAGCTCCACCAGATAGTGCTCCAGTCGGCTTTGCATGGTGACCGTCAGCACGTCGCTGCGGGCACGTTGCAAGGTGGTCTGGCTCAGGGTCACCGGCGCCTCGCCAAGCTGCTCGCCGCTGGCGTTGAGCTGCAAGATGGCCAGCTCCATGGTGGGGCTCGGGTAGTCCACCATCAACTTGAGCAGAAAGCGGTCGAGCTGAGCCTCCGGCAGGGGATAGGTGCCCTCCTGCTCGATGGGGTTCTGGGTCGCGGCCACCATAAAGAGCGGCGGCAGCCGCCAGCTCTTTTTGCCCACGGTGATCTGGTGCTCGGCCATGGCTTCCAGCAGCGCCGATTGCACCTTGGCCGGTGCCCGGTTGATCTCGTCTGCCAGCACCAGATGGTTGAACAGGGGGCCTGGCTGGAATACAAAACTGGCATCCTGCGGGTGGAACACCTCGCTGCCAGTCAGATCGGCGGGGAGCAGATCAGGGGTGAACTGGATGCGAGCGAAACGCCCCTCGACAGCGCCAGCAAGCGCCTTGACGGCGCGGGTTTTGGCAAGCCCGGGCGCCCCTTCGATTAACACATGTCCTTCACATAACAGGGCGATCAGGAGCCCTTCGATAAGCTCCTCCTGCCCCAGAATCTGACTGCCAAGATAGTCCCTAAGTGCGCTGAACTCGGCCGCTGCCATGCGATAAACCCGTTGTTTTTATGGAAGTTGATCTTTTTATACTCCAGTTGCTCCCCAAGGGCGAGCAAAGGGGCCTTGCCGTGCTTAATTTAGTTTCAATCAGCTGTATGAAACTTGTGATTGGATTGTTAAGATGTGGCGCAATGAGGTCAGACCTCTGCCTTTTAAACCAAGGAGCCAGGATGAAACAGCCATTGAAACTGACGACTCGCCAGGGCGAACGGATTGCCGTCGTGGCGGGGCTGCGAACCCCCTTTGCCAAGCAGGCCACCGCCTTTCATGGCGTGCCTGCAGTCGATCTCGGCAAACTGGTGGTGAGCGAGTTGCTTGCCCGTACCGATCTCGATCCCATGCTGATCGACCAGCTGGTGTTTGGTCAGGTGGTGCAGATGCCGGAAGCCCCCAACATTGCCCGCGAGATCGTGCTCGGGACCGGCATGAGCGTCACCACCGATGCCTATAGTGTCTCTCGCGCCTGCGCCACCAGTTTTCAGGCGGTGGCCAACGTCACCGAATCGATCATGGCCGGAACCGTGGATATCGCCATCGCCGGCGGTGCCGACTCCTCTTCCGTGCTGCCCATCGGGGTGAGCAAGACGCTGGCGCGCGCCCTGGTGGATCTCAACAAGGCGCGCAATCTGCAGCAGCGCTTCAATATTCTGCGTCAATTGCGGGTCAAGGATCTGCTGCCGGTGCCGCCTGCGGTGGCGGAATACTCCACTGGTCTCTCCATGGGGCAGACCGCCGAGCAGATGGCCAAGAGCCACCAGATCAGCCGTGAGGCGCAAGATGCGCTGGCTCACCGCTCCCACACCCTGGCCGCGCAGGCTTGGGCCGATGGCAAGCTCAATGGCGAGGTGTTTACCGCCCATGTGCCGCCCTACAAGTCACCGCTGGAGCGGGACAACAACATCCGTGAAAGCTCGGATCTCGCGAGCTACGCCAAGCTCAAGCCGGTGTTTGACCGAGTCCATGGCACAGTGACGGCGGCCAACGCCACGCCGCTTACTGATGGCGCCGCCGCCGTGCTGCTGATGCGCGAAGGTCGGGCGAAAGAGCTGGGTCTCGAACCGTTGGGTTACATTCGCAGTTTCGCTTTTTCGGCCATTGATGTCTGGCAAGACATGCTGATGGCGCCCTCCTATGCCACACCGCTGGCGCTGGACAGAGCCGGTATCACGCTCAGCGATCTGACCCTGATCGACATGCACGAAGCCTTTGCCGCCCAGACTCTGGCCAACCTCAAGATGTTTGCCAGCCACGAGTTTGCCCGTGACAAGCTGGGCCGCGATCAGGCCATCGGCGAGGTAGACATGGACAAGTTCAACGTCCTCGGCGGTTCGCTGGCTTACGGCCACCCCTTTGCCGCGACCGGTGCGCGGATGATCACCCAGACCCTGCACGAGTTGCGTCGTCGCGGTGGGGGATTGGGGCTCAACACTGCCTGCGCAGCGGGTGGATTGGGCGTGGCTATGGTGTTGGAGGTTGAATGATGAGCGCTAAGACTTTTTCCCTGGATGTTCGCAAAGATGGCATCGGAATCCTCACCATGGATGTGCCGGGCGAGAGCATGAATACCCTCAAGGCCGCCTTTGTGGAGGAGATCCGCACCGTACTGGCCGAGGTCAAACGCAACAAGGATCTGATCGGTCTGGTGATCACCTCCGGCAAGAAGGACTCCTTCATCGCCGGTGCCGATATCACCATGCTGGCCGCCTGCACCAGTGCCAAGGATGCCGAGACCCTGTCGCGGGAAGGGCAGGAGATCTTTGCCGAGATCGAGGGGCTGACCATTCCGGTGATCGCCGCCATTCACGGTCCCTGCCTCGGTGGCGGGCTGGAGTTGGCGCTGGCCTGTCATGGCCGGGTGGTGACCGAGCACGGCAAAACCGTGCTGGGATTGCCGGAAGTGCAGCTCGGTCTGCTGCCGGGCTCTGGCGGTACCCAGCGTCTGCCGCGCCTCATCGGGGTAGCCAAGGCGCTGGATCTGATGCTGACCGGCAAGCAGGTGCGGGCCAAACAAGCCAAGAAATTGGGGCTGGTGGACGATGTGGTGCCGCCTTCCATCTTGCTGGATGCTGCCATCAAGCTGGCCAAGAAGGGTAAACCGCGTCATCAGTTGAAGCGGGATCTGCAGGGCAAGGTGCTGGAGACCAACAAGCTGGGTCGCAAGGTGCTGTTCGATCAGGCCAGCAAGGGGGTGAAAGCCAAGACCCGCGGCAACTACCCGGCGCCGGAGCGGATCCTCGAGGTGGTACGCATCGGTGTGGAGGAGGGGATAAAGGCCGGTCTGGCTGCCGAATCCCGCCACTTTGGCGAGCTGGTGATGACGGCTGAGTCTGCTGCACTGCGCTCCATCTTCTTTGCCACCACCGAGATGAAGAAAGAGGTTACCTATCAAGGGGCCGAGCCGCGCAAGGTGGCCCATGCCGCCGTGCTGGGCGGTGGGCTGATGGGGGGCGGGATCGCGTTCGTCACCGCCACCAAGGCGGGCGTACCGGTGCGGATCAAGGATGTAGCCAGCAGTGGCATCGGTAATGCCATGCGCTACAGCTACGACATTCTGGCCAAGAAGCTCAAGCGCCGTCACATCCTGCGCAGCGAGCTGGAAAAGCAGATGAGCCTGCTGACCGGTACCCTCGACTACTCCGGTTTCCACCGGGTCGACATGGTAGTGGAGGCTGTGTTTGAAGATCTCAATCTCAAACACCAGATGGTGAAAGACGTGGAGCGTGAGTGCGGTGAGCACACCGTGTTTGCCTCCAACACCTCCTCCCTGCCCATCAACCAGATTGCGGCAGAGGCGGCGCACCCGGAGCGGATCGTGGGGCTGCACTACTTCAGCCCGGTCGACAAGATGCCGCTGGCGGAGATCATCCCCCACGCTGGCACCAGTGCCGAGACGGTCGCCACCACCCTGGCCTTTGCCCGTGCTCAGGGCAAAACGCCCATCGTGGTGAAGGACGAAGCCGGTTTCTACGTCAACCGCATCCTCGCGCCCTACATGAATGAAGCGGCGCGACTGGTGCTGGAAGGGGAGCCGGTGGAGGTGCTGGACAGCGCACTGCTGGACTTTGGCTTCCCGGTTGGCCCCATCACCTTGCTCGATGAGGTGGGGATCGACGTGGGTGCCAAGATCTCTCCCATTCTCGAAAAAGAGCTGGGTGGCGAGCAGTTCCAGGCACCCAAGGCGTTCGACAAGCTGCTGCAAAACGATCGCAAGGGACGCAAGAACGGCAAGGGCTTCTACCTCTATGGCAAGGCAGCACCGCGCAACAAGCTGACCGGTAAAGAGGGCAAGAAGACGGTGGACGAGAGCGTCTATGGCGTGCTCGGCATCAAGCCTTCTGCCAAGCTGGCCCGTCAGGAGATCGCCGAGCGTTGTGTGCTGCTGATGCTCAACGAAGCGGCCATGGCGCTGGATAGCGGTGTGGTGGCGTCGGCTCGTGATGGCGATATCGGGGCCATCTTCGGCATCGGCTTCCCGCCCTTCCTCGGCGGCCCGTTCCGTTATATGGACACGTTGGGGATCGATCATCTGGTTGGCCGTCTGGAGTATTACCAGAAGCGCCACGGCGACCGGTTTGCCCCCTGTGCCCGTCTCAAGGCGATGGCCGCAGAGCAGCAGACCTTCTACTGATAACCGCTGCAGATTGACCGCGCAAGGCAAAGAGGCCCGCACACCATGCGGGCCTCTTTCTATGTGGTGGTTTGTTCGGGTTGTATGGCTTGGGAAGCGCTCATGCTGGCAGGGTTAAATGCCGATAAAAAAACGGCCCACCGAAGTGGGCCGCCGAAATATCGGGTCACGGGTCAGATCCCCGGTTTGCGCTCCGGGCAGCGGCCGATGATATCGGGTGGCAGATCGCCGTTATCCTGCTCCAGCACCACGTCGAATCCCCACAGTTGATGCAGGTGCTTGAGCACCTCGTGGCGAGAGTCGCCAAGGGGGATGCGGTTGTGGGGCACATAGCGCAGGGTGAGGGATCGATCCCCTTTTACCGCTACGTTGTAGACCTGAATGTTGGGCTCCAGATTGCTCAGGTTGTACTGGGCCGACAGGGTATTGCGCACCTGACGATAGCCTTCGTCATTGTGGATGGCGGAGACCTTCAGATAGTTCTTCAGATCGTCGTCATCGATGGCGAATAGCTTCATATCCCGCATCACCTTCGGGCTTAAGAACTGGCTGATAAAGCTCTCATCCTTGAAGTTCTGCATGGCAAAATGCAACGTTTCCACCCAGTTGCTGCCAGCGTAATCGGGGAACCACTGTCTGTCCTCCTCGGTCGGGTTCTCGCAGATGCGGCGCAGGTCGGTAAACATGGCAAACCCCAGCGCATAGGGATTGATCCCTGAGTAGTAGCGACTGTTGTAGGCCGGTTGATAGACCACGTTGGTGTGGCTGTGCAGCACCTCCATCATGAAGCGATCGCTCAGCTTGCCCTCGTCATAGAGGTGATTGAGGATGGTGTAGTGCCAGAAGGTGGCCCACCCCTCGTTCATCACCTGGGTCTGCTTTTGCGGATAGAAATACTGACTGATCTTGCGCACGATGCGCACCACTTCCCGCTGCCAGGGCTCCAGCAGGGGGGCATTCTTCTCGATGAAGTAGAGAATGTTCTCCTGGGGCTCGGCGGGGTAGCGCCTGTCCTCCACCCCCGCGGTTTTATGCTGCTTGGGCAGGGTACGCCACAGCTCGTTGACCTGAGTCTGCAGATAATCTTCCCGCGCCTTCTGACGCCGCTTCTCCTCGGCCATCGAGATCTTCTGGGGCCGCTTGTAACGATCCACCCCGAAGTTCATCAGGGCATGGCAGGAGTCGAGCAGCTGTTCCACCGCCTCGATGCCATGCTTCTCTTCACACTGGGTGATGTAGTTCTTGGCGAACAACAGGTAGTCGATGATGGAAGAGGCATCGGTCCAGGCCTTGAACAGGTAGTTGTTCTTGAAGAAGGAGTTGTGACCGTAGCAGGCGTGGGCCATCACCAGTGCCTGCATCGGCATGGTGTTCTCCTCCATCAGGTAGGCGATGCAGGGATCGGAGTTGATGACGATCTCGTAGGCCAGCCCCATCTGGCCGCGCTTGTAGTTGCGCTCGGTATGGATAAAGCGCTTGCCGAACGACCAGTGCTGATAGCCGATGGGCATGCCGACGCTGGAGTAGGCATCCATCATCTGCTCGGCGGTGATCACCTCGATCTGGTTGGGGTAGGTATCCAGCTTGTAGAAACGGGCGACCCGGGCGATCTCCTGGTGATAGGTCTCCAGCAGATCGAAGTTCCAGTCTGGTCCGTCATCCAGTGGCGCTACACGTTTTTCTGTTTCGATCATGTGACCTCCTCACGCCGCTTGTTTCTTGAACAGCTCGCGGAACACCGGATAGATATCCTCGACCTTGCGAATGTGCTCCATCGCAAAGTGGGGGAACTGGTTGGCTACCGACTCATATTCGTGCCACAGGGTCTGGTGAGCACGGGTGGTGATCTCGATGTAGGAGTAGTAGCGCACCCTTGGCATGATGTCCCGCGCCAGGATCTCCCTGCATTGCGGTGAGTCATCGGCCCAGTTGTCACCATCCGACGCCTGCGCCGCATAGATGTTCCACTGGTTGGCGGGGTAACGCTCGTTGATGATGTCATTCATCATCTTGAGGGCGCTGGAGACAATAGTGCCGCCGGTCTCCTGGGAGTAGAAGAACTCGTGCTCGTCCACCTCCTTGGCCTGGGTGTGGTGGCGGATATAGACCACCTCGACGTTCTTGTAGGTCCGGCTCAGGAACAGATAGAGCAGGATATAGAAACGCTTGGCCATCTCCTTGGTGGCCTGATCCATGGAGCCCGAGACGTCCATCAGGCAGAACATCACCGCCTGGCTGGAGGGGACGGGCCGTTTGACGAAGTTGTTGAACTTGAGATCGAAGGTGTCGATAAACGGCACCGCATCGATCCGTCGTTTCAGCTCCCGGATCTCCTTCTCGAGCAGGGCGATTTCTGCAAAGTGCTCGTTGGGATCGGCGGCCAGCAGGGCCAGCCGATCTTCCAGTTCATGCAATTGGCGTTTCTTGCCTGCTTGCAGCGCCATGCGACGTGCCAGCGAATTTTGCAGGGAACGCACCACGTTGATGTTGGCGGGCACCCCGTTGGAGGTGTAGCCCGCCCGATAGGTTTTCACCTCCATCAGCTGATTGAGCTGGGTTTTCTGCAGCCTGGGCAACTCCAGATCTTCAAACAGCAGATCGAGATACTCATCCTTGGAGATCTGGAACACGAAATCATCGGCCCCTTCCCCCTGATTGGATGCTTGTCCCTCGCCGGACCCCTGTCCACCGCCTCCTCCTTTGGGACGGTCAATCTTGTCGCCGGAGACGAACTGATCATTGCCGGGATGCACTATCTCCCGTTTACCGCCGTGCCCCTGATGAAAATGGGGCTCGCCGATATCCTTGGTCGGGATGCTGATGCTCTCGCCCTTGTCTACGTCCTGAATGCTGCGCTTGGAGACAGCATCCGAGACCGCTTGTTTTATCTGCTTCTTGTAGCGGCGGATGAAGCGCTGCCGATTGACAGCGCTTTTGTTTTTGCCGTTGAGCCTGCGGTCGATAAAATGCGCCATAACTCCCCCTTGAACAGTCAGGGTCAGGATGACTTGCGTACCCTGAGATACCATTCGGAGAGCAGTCGCACCTGTTTGCGGGTGTAGCCTTTCTCCATCATCCGTTCGACAAAGTTATCGTGCTTCTTCTGCTCCTCGGCCGAGGTTTTGCTGTTGAAGGAGATAACCGGCAGCAGCTCTTCCGTGTTGGAGAACATCTTCTTCTCGATCACGGTGCGCAGCTTCTCGTAACTGGTCCAGTTGGGGTTACGGCCTGCATTGTTGGCCCGGGCACGCAGCACGAAGTTGACGATTTCGTTACGGAAATCTTTCGGGTTGCTGATCCCGGCGGGTTTTTCAATTTTCTCCAGCTCGCTGTTGAGGGATGCTCTGTCAAACAGCTGGCCGGTTTCGGGATCACGGTACTCTTGATCCTGGATCCAGAAGTCGGCGTAGGTGACGTAGCGATCGAAGATGTTCTGACCGTACTCGGAGTAGGACTCGAGATAGGCAGTCTGGATCTCCTTGCCGATGAACTCCACATAGCGCGGGGTCAGATAGCCCTTGATGAACTCAAGGTAGCGATCGTGCAGCTCTTGCGGGAACTGCTCGCGCTCGATCTGCTGCTCCAGCACATAGAAGAGATGCACCGGGTTGGCGGCCACTTCCGCATGGTCGAAGTTGAAGACGCGGGAGAGGATCTTGAACGCGAAGCGGGTTGAGAGACCATTCATCCCCTCGTCCACACCGGCGTAGTCGCGATACTCCTGATAGCTCTTCGCCTTGGGATCGGTGTCCTTCAGGCTCTCGCCATCATAGACCCGCATCTTGGAGTAGATGCTGGAGTTTTCCGGCTCTTTCAGCCGTGACAACACAGAAAACTGGCCCAGCAGCTCGAGGGTGCCCGGGGCGCATTTGGCCTCGGTCAATTCGCTGTTGATCAGCAGCTTCTCGTAGATCTTCACCTCTTCCGAGACGCGTAGGCAGTAAGGCACCTTGACGATGTAGACCCGGTCGAGGAAGGCTTCGTTGTTCTTGTTGTTGCGGAACTGCTGCCATTCGGATTCGTTGGAGTGAGCCAGCAGAATGCCGTCAAAGGGGAGGGCTGAGAGCCCTTCGGTACCGTTGTAGTTACCCTCCTGGGTTGCTGTCAGCAGCGGGTGCAGTACCTTGATAGGCGCTTTGAACATCTCCACAAACTCCATCACACCCTGGTTCGCCTTGCACAGCGCACCCGAGTAGGAGTAGGCATCGGCATCATCCTGGGCGAAGTGCTCCAGCATGCGGATATCGACCTTGCCGACCAGTGAGGAGATATCCTGGTTGTTGTCATCACCCGGTTCCGTTTTGGCGATGGCAATTTGATCGAGGATGGAGGGGTTGACCTTCTCCACCTTGAACTTGGTGATGTCGCCGCCGAACTCGTGCAGGCGTTTGGCCACCCAGGGGGACATGATGGGACGCAGGTAACGGCGTGGGATGCCGTACTCTTTTTCCAGGATCTCCCCATCCTCTTCGATATCGAACAGGCAGAAGGGGTGATCGTTGACCGGTGAGCCCTTGATGCGATAGATGGGCACCTTCTGCATCAGGGATTTGAGTTTCTCTGCCAGCGAGGATTTACCGCCGCCAACGGGGCCCAGCAGATAGAGGATCTGTTTCTTCTCCTCCAGCCCTTGGGCGGAGTGTTTGAGGTAGGAGACGATCTGTTCGATGGCCTCTTCCATCCCGTAGAAATCCTTGAAGGCGGGATAGCGTGCCACGACGCGGTTGGAGAAGAGTCGGCTCAGTCTGGGGTTGGCTGAGGTGTCTACCATCTCCGGCTCACCAATGGCGGTCAGCAGACGTTCGGCTGCGGAGGCGTAGCAGGCTTTGTCCTGCTTACACATATCCAGGAACTCCTGGATGGTATATTCCTCTTCTCTCGCTTTTTCATATCGCTGTTGGTAATGCTCGAATATGCCCATAACTTTGCCCTCGTTATAGTCGCTTACCCTGAAAAAAGTGGATGACTGCTTTTGTGTTGTGCGCTTTTAAAGCCTAGTCAACAGACTCCAGTAATCCATCACGGTTGATAGGTTAAATTCTGAAGAAACCTGCCCGATCCTTGTGCGGGGAGGGTCAGTCAACAACACCGCTATGTTACTGACTGTTAAATTATTTTTGCCACGATAGTGAGGTAAATGTCAAAGACATAAAAAATAAATGTTTATGGGAAACAGGGAACTTATTGCGAAAAGATTAAGGGGTTTGACGAAAGGCAATGGGGCTGCGGGTTGGCGGGGTTATGAATGAGAATATCATTACGTGAACGTCAACGTAAATTGCCTTGTTTGGAGTTTAGACTCTAATTTTTACATTGACGCTACATTTTGAGTGCCATAGATTGGCGATGTGTGAGCAGCAAGACGCTTTAGCAAGAGAGTTGACTGTTGCCTCACCAAGCTCTGTTTAAGCACGTTTCCGTTGGCTTGACCCTCGCAACCGCGAGGGTCTTCTTTTTCTGTGTCAGTAAACGCTTGTTTCTGCTGGTGGCTATTGACGCCGTCAGCACTCATCTAGCAAGGGTAGGCTTGTTGCACTGCCGCCAAGACGCGGGCAAACGGGTGCGCGGCCAACTGGCCTGCACCCGCCAGCGATTTGGCTTTGACCCGGCTGGTCAGCGGTGTGGCGATACCACACAAAAAACGGGCCAGAACACGAGCATCCACGGAACCGGTCTTGGCAATCAGCGGATCGCACCAGGCGCGGATCCCCGCCTCGTTTGGCATGGCCAGTTGGGGCAGGGGAGGGAGATGTGCCACCTTGCCACGACAAACCGAACAATGGCCACAATGAACCGGTGCCACCTCATCGGCAAAATAGCGGGCGAGGCGGTGACTCAGGCACTCACTTGAGGTGAAAAAGTCGAGCATGGCTTGCAGTCTTGCCAGCTCGCTCTGCTCTTTTTGCTGGAACAGGGCGTGCAGGGCATTTGCTTCCTGCTCGTTGTCCCACCCCTGACGGGTGATCCGGTAGACCTCGGTCATCTGTTTGCTTTCAAGCTCGATCCAGCCTTGATGTTGCAGGTAGTCGAGCGCCGCAACGGCCCGCTGCCGCTCCCCCTGATAGCTCTGCCAGAGGGCATCAAAGTCCATGGTGCACCAGCTGCGAGCTTGCGGGGCGCAGGCGAACAGCTGCTCCAGAAACTGGCGGCGATCCTGATTGAAGCGACTCACTATCTCGCCTTTATCCAGCACAAACTTGAAGCGGTAGTCGGCGTAGTAGCTGTAGGCCGGGGTGATGATGCCCGCCATCTCCAGATAGACCAGCAGGGTTTTGAGGGGCAGTTGGCGAATGTTGGTGTCGTTAGATAGGCGCAGTAGGGTGAATTCCCACTCGGCCCCGCTCTGCTTGATGATGGCAAGGAGCTGGAGGATGGCACTCAAATCCGGCGTATCGCCGTAGACGAAGTTCTCCAGCACCGGCAGCTGGCTCTGGTTGGCCAGCACGATACAGCGCGATGGCTGGCCATCTCGTCCGGCGCGGCCAATCTCCTGGCTGTAGTTTTCGATGGATTTGGGCAGATCGTAGTGAATGACCCGCCGGATATCCGCTTTGTCGATCCCCATGCCAAAGGCGATGGTGGCGACGATGCAATCCACCTTGCCCGCCATGAAGTCGTGCTGGATCTGACTGCGCAGCGCCGAGTCGAGTCCGGCATGATAGGCGCGGGCGTTGATCCCTTCTCTAATGAGTTGCTCGGCGCAGGCTTCGGCGGTGTGTTGCAAGGTGACGTAGACGATAGTGGGGGCCGCCGGATCGTTTGCCAGCTCCTGCGCGAGCCAGCTATCCCGCGCATCGGGCGCCAGGGGAATGACCGCCAGATCAAGATTGGAGCGGTAGAAACCGGTGACCACGACCCCCTCCGGCGCGATGCCGAATTTGGTCTGCATATCCTGAATCACCGCCGGCGTGGCGGTAGCGGTCAGCAGCAATACCTGCGGGATCTTCAGGTCATGGCGATAGCTCGGCAGCTTGAGGTAGTCGGGGCGAAAGTTGTGGCCCCACTCCGAGATACAGTGCGCCTCATCGACGACCAGCAGCGAGAGCGGTACTTGCTGGATAAAGCGGCGAAAACGCTCGTTCTTGAGTCGTTCCACCGAGATCATCAGGATCTTGAGCTGGCCATCCAGCGCCTGCTGCATCACTCGTCGGCTCTCCTCCGGGCTCTGGCTCGAGTCGAGGGTGGCGGCGCTTATTCCCTTGCTTTTAAGGAAGGCGAGCTGATCGTGCATCAACGCCAGTAGCGGAGAGATCACAAGGGTCAGGTGAGGCAGGGCGAGGGCCGGCAGTTGATAACAGAGCGACTTGCCGGAGCCGGTGGGAAAGATGGCGGCGGCACTCTGACCAGCCAGCACCCGGCTGATCACCGCTTCCTGACCTGGCCTGAGTGCGGAGAAACCAAAATATTGGTTGAGCAGGGATGGGATCATGGCAAGGCTCCGCGGCAAATGGGGGATGATAGCACAGCGACGCCGATCACGGATGACACAGGAATGGTCGTGAGGGTAAGGGCAGAGAGTGTCGATAAAACGTACAAAAATGGGTGGTTGCGCTGTGGTTAAGGTTTTGTTGCGGTTTTTTGTGATGGAAACGGGATATTTTTTGGTGAGTCTCTGGAAAAAAAAGATGGCGAATGGGATATTCCGTCATGCAATCCGGTGACTGGCGGATCGGCCCGACAGAAGGCTGGCCACAGACACCACATTCGGGCGACAGGGGTCTCCCGATGAGTGGTTGCAGACAGGACTCATGATTCATGCACTACGGTGCTTAGGGACTTTTTTGATGACACAACAACACCCCCTCCTTCGGCTGGTCAATAGCACCAGCCTGGTCAGCCAGATCCTGGTTGGTCTGGTATTCGGTATCTTGCTGGCACTGTTTGCGCCCGAGTGGGCGAAAACGGCAGGTCTGCTTGGCAGTCTGTTCGTTGGTGCACTGAAAGCGGTAGCTCCGCTGCTGGTATTCGTACTGGTGATGGCGGCCATCATTGGTCACAAGCAGGGTCAGAAGACCAATATTCGCCCGCTGCTGGCGCTCTACCTGTTTGGTACCTTCTCTGCGGCCGTGGTCGCGGTGATTGCCAGCTTCCTGTTCCCCTCCAACCTCCATCTGGTGGCCAATACTGCCGAGATCACCCCGCCCGGCGGGATCACCGAGGTACTGCAGACCCTGCTGTTCAACGTGGTGACCAACCCGGTCAAGGCGTTGATGGATGCCAACTATATCGGGATCCTTGCGTGGGCCATCGGTCTGGGTATCGCCATGCGCCATGCCAACGAGAGCACCAAGGCGCTGATCACTGACCTGTCTCACGGTGTATCCGCCATCGTGAAAGCGGTGATCCGCTGTGCTCCGCTCGGGATCCTGGGTCTGGTTGCCTCCACTCTGGCAGAGACCGGCTTCGATGCCCTGTTTGGCTATGCTCAACTGCTGGTGGTGCTGATCGGCTGCATGCTGTTTATCGCCTTTGTGGTCAACCCATTGATCGTCTTCTGGAAGATAAAGCGCAACCCCTATCCGCTGGTGCTGACCTGCCTCAAAGAGAGCGGCGTGACCGCCTTCTTTACCCGCAGCTCTGCCGCCAACATTCCGGTCAACATGGCGCTGTGTGAAAAACTGCGCCTGCCCAAAGATACCTACGCGGTCTCCATCCCGCTGGGTGCCACCATCAATATGGCGGGTGCAGCTATCACCATCACTGTGCTCGCCATGGCGGCGGTACATACCCTGGGGATGGAAGTGGACATGGCAACGGCCATTCTGCTCTCCGTAGTCGCCACCATCAGTGCCTGTGGCGCTTCCGGTGTGGCGGGCGGCTCCTTGCTGCTGATCCCGCTGGCCTGTAGCCTGTTTGGCATCAGCAATGACATCGCCATGCAGGTGGTAGCAGTCGGCTTTATCATCGGCGTGCTGCAGGATTCTGCCGAGACGGCGCTGAACAGCTCCACCGACGTACTGTTCACCGCCGCTGCTTGCATGGCCGAAGATGAAACCCTGCTGGAACCTTCCGCGCTGCCCAGCAGCGAGGCGTGAGCCGGTAGCTCGATTTTTCGATTCAGCCCCTCTCTGTGAGGGGCTTTTTATATCAGCGGGCCTAAATGTGTTGAGGAGAGGAGTGCGCAAGAAAACATTCATTTTGATGAAATGTTTGGTTACAAATAGCCGACAGACAGTGCGGGTGCTGCCCCGTTAAAATAGCTGCGGAATAATAAGGTTCAGGCTAAAAAACGAGATTAAATAATGAAAAAAACTACGCTTTCGTGGGCAATTATTGCTGCATTAGGTTTGGTTGGTTGCGGTGGTGGTGGCGGAGATAGTGGTGGTGGTACCACGCCACCGGAGCCGCAACCGAGGGCGCTGCCGGTGGCTGGCGTCTATCTCCCCGTCCTGATGGACGCTCAGGGGCAGTTCATTAACCGTCCGGTCAACGACAGTTATCGTGCGGTCGGTTTTGTCTATCCGGCGTCCACAGAGGGCACGGGTTGGGCGATGAACATTGCTGAGAAAAGAAGTGCCACAGTCAGCACTTATACCTTCCCTCAAGGCTTCTCTTCTCTGAATAAAGGTGAGGGTTACCCACTGACGTTGTCGTTGCTGGTGAACAAAAGCCAACCCAGTACCTTCGACTCGGCGGAGCAAAAGTCCAATACCAATGTCGACGGGTTGGTCAAGGTGGCGTCTGTGCCAGATGCGGCGGGAAGCAGCCAGTCACTCTGGGTACTCGATTATCGACCCGTCAAAGCCAAAATCGATTCTGCACTCACTATTCAGAATTGGGGCGGCCAAGTGGCATTGCAGCCGATGGTCACTGCGCCTATCAACGCGGACTCCTGGTACAACCTTGGGGAGAGTGCACTGTTTCAAGATTTCAAAACCGAGCGCAGCAACAATGGCTTGGGGATCAAGCTGACCATCCTGTTTAAAGAAGGGTGTTCTGTAAGCGGTGAGACAGAGGCCAACACTCAAGGTTTGAACAAGCTGACGCTGACCGGTTGGAATAATCGCTCATGCAGTTTCAATACCTTGACAGGGCCTGCTGATATCAAAGAGGGAAAAATTTATGAGGGGCTCTGGGAAAAAAGGATGCGCGAATTTGCCGATCGCAACGCCAGTGTCACTGCATATCTGACCATGAAACCGGGTAGCAATGGTCAGAAAGACACCCTGGTGCTCGGTATTCCGGAAATTACCGGCATCACGCCGTTCCTGTTGGAAGCGCAGCCACTCTAATCAGTCAGAGAGAGTGTGTGTTTATCAAGAGATGCCAGTCGCTTGCCCGACTGGCATTTTTGTTGGTCGAGTTTCGGAGCGAAGCCCGAAATATGATGATGCTGGAGCAGAATAAGGTCTGTGTCCCAAGTTTTGTGTGAGTGTGGATTACGTAACCCTGTGATGAGAGGTAAGACTATTCAGGACGGGACAAACGCAATAAAAAAAGCCAGCCGACTGTTCGGCTGGCTTTTTGCTATCAGCGGCAGGTAGGGGATTAACCGACCAGCTGATAGAGGATGGCGGAGATGGCGATCATCCCCATCACAGCGACAAATACGTTGCTGATATGACCCTGATATTTCGCCATGGCCGGTACGCGCTTGATGGCGTACATCGGCATGATGAACAGGATGGTAGCGATGATCGGGCCGCCCAAGGATTCAATCATGCCCAGGATGGAGGGGTTGGCAATGGCAGTGCCCCACAGGGTCAGGATGAAGAAGGCGATGATGAACATCTCGACTTTCTTGGCGTTCGGCTCTTTGCCGGACTTGCGCATGTTCTGCACGATCATCCCCTTCAGACCTTCACGGGCACCCAGATAGTGGCCGAAGAAGGAGGATACGATGGCTACGAACGCAACCAACGGACCGAAGTAAGAGATGATGGGGCTGGCATGCTGGTTGGCCAGATAGGAGAGCACGGCGATGTTCTGGGCCTTGGCTTCTGCCAGCTGGGCCGGTGTCAGGCTCATGACGCAGGAGAAGACGAAGAACATCACGAAGCCCAGCAGCACCATGGCGGTACGCTTGAGGATGGCATCGGCCTTCTCGACAGCCTGATCACCGTGGTCGCGGCGCTGGGCCAGAGAGAAGCTGGAGATGGCCGGGCTGTGGTTGAAGGAGAAAACCAGTACCGGGATGGTCAGCCACAGGGTAGTGGCGAAATCCTTGGCAGAGGGCACTTGCTCCAGCGCGGCACCGGTCCAGTCCGGAATGAGGTACAAAGAGATACCGGCCAGAATGGCGATCAGCGGATAAACCAGCAGCTCGGTCACTTTCAGCATCAGCTTTTCACCGGCCAGCATCACCGACATCATGCCCATGATCAGCACGATGGAGAGGATCCAGCGCGGTGGGGCACTCATCTGCAGCTGGTTGACCATAAAGCTTTCGACGGTGTTGGTGATACCCACGCCATAGATCAGCACGATGGGGTAGATGGCGAAGAAGTAGAGCAGGGTGATTAATTTACCGGCACCCACGCCAAAGTGCTCTTCCACCACTTCGGTGATGTCTGCATTTGGCTTTTTGGAGGAGAGGACGAAGCGGGCCAGACCACGGTGTGCCAGATAGGTCATGGGACCTACCAGCAGCGCCATGACGACCAGCGGCCAGAAACCGCCCATACCGGCGTTGATCGGCAGGAACAGGATCCCCGCGCCAACCGCGGTCCCGAACAGACTGATGACCCAGGTAGAGTCGCGTTTTTCCCAACGAGTGGTTTGAGTAGAGCGGATCCCTTGCTCTGTTGACGCCGCAACTTCCTGCGTGCCAGTGACTGTGTTTGACATCTATCTCACCCCGAATGTGTGGTTCTTATTAAGTCGGCGCAAGGATACGGTTTTTCTAATCAAAAATGTTGATCAAATTCATCTTTACGGCACGAAAAACCGCACTTTCTTATGGAAATGTGATCAAAACAAGAAAAATTCAATTATTGTTTATCAATTGGCACGTTATTTTAGTATTAATGATTAAATATCGCCCAGCCAAATGTAGGTAAATTGTTATTTTGCGAGATGCTGGGCTAGCTGGTTGATCATGCTGGCGGTAGCCCCCCAGATAAAGTGCTGTTGCCAGGGGATCCAGTAGATGGTGTGCGCTTTCCCCCCTCTGGAAAGGGTCAGGGGGATGTGGTTGCGCCGATCCAGCAGATGGGTCAGCGGCACTTCGAAGGCGTGATCCACCTCATCCGGACTCAGGATGAGGGGATAGTTGCCATCGAGCAGCCCCAGCACCGGCAGTACCTCGAATCGTGACACCGTATTGAGCGGGTTGAGGGTGCCGATCACCTCGATCAGCCGGGCCGGAATGCCGAGCTCCTCTTCGGTCTCCCGCAGCGCCGTGGCAATGAGGTTTTCGTCGCCGGGATCCTGTCGCCCGCCGGGGAAGCTGATCTGCCCTCCATGATGACGCAGCCGGGGGCTGCGCCGGGTCAATAACACGCTGAGTCCCTCATCGCGCATCACCACCGGGATCAACACCGCAGCCGGACTGAGCCCGCCAATGGCGAGGCGATGGGCCGGGGCGGGTCGCTGCAACTGGAAGCGGGTCAGCAGTTCGTGGCGATCCATGGCGGGGAGCTCTCCTGTGCGTTGACCTGACAGTGGGGAGTGTTACAGCGCCGACAGCGGCGGCAGGATGCGGGCGACCTTGTCATAGGTCTCCTGATATTCGCTGTCGGCGTCGGAGTCGGCGATGATGCCGCCACCGGCCCAGCAGTGCAGACGACCCGCTTCGGCAATCAAAGTGCGAATGCAGATGCTGGTGTCCATCCTGCCATGCTGGCTGAGATAGCCGATGCTGCCGCAATAGGCATTGCGGCGCTGTGGCTCAAGCTCTTCGATGATCTCCATAGCCCGGATTTTGGGGGCGCCAGTGATGGAGCCACCCGGGAAACAGGCCCGCAGCAGATCGACCCCTTGCCAGCGTGCATCAAGCTCACCGTGGATGGTGGAGACCAGATGATGTACCGCCGGAAACGACTCCACCGCAAAGAGATGAGGCACGCTGACCGAGCCCGGCCGGCTGACCCGACCGATGTCGTTGCGCAGCAGATCAACGATCATCAGATTCTCTGATCTGTCCTTGTCGGCCTGCGCCAGCTCCCGCGCGACTTGCCGATCGGTGGCCGGATCGGGGTGGCGAGGGCGAGTGCCTTTGATGGGTTTGGTTTCGATATGACGGCCATCGAGCAGCAGGAACCGCTCGGGGGATAGGCTCAGCAGCGCGCTCTCCGGCAAACGGATAAAGGCTGAGAAGGGTGCCTTGTTGGCGGTTGCCAGCAGGCAATAGGCCTGCCACTCATCCCCCTGATAGGGGGCGCTGAAACGCTGGGTCAGGTTGATCTGGTAGCAATCCCCCGCGGCAAGGTATGCCTGAATGCGGGCAAACTTCTCGCCATACTCGGCTCGGCTCATATTGCTCTGCCACGACCCCTGCAAGGCAAAAGCGGGGGCCGGTTTGGCCTGCTGCTGTTCAAGCCAGGCCAGCCGGTTGGCAAGGCCCGCTTTATCCCCCCAGTGCACCAGCTGCCAGTCGTCGGTCGCCACATTGCGCAGCAGCGCCCAGTCGTAGATACCTACCGCCATGTCTGGCACCGCGATATCGGCGGCGGCCTGCACTGGCAGTCGCTCGAAGCGACGGCCGAGATCATAGCCAAAGAGACCGAGGGCGCCGCCAATAAAGGGTAGGTGAGTGGCACACAAATCCAGCTCCCCCAGCAGCTGTTGCTGGGTATGGGCCAGCAGGGCGAGGGGATCTTCGTGGTGTTTGCTGATATTCGCTCCGACACGCAGAGTGGTCACCTCGCCACGGGTTTCGAAGGTCGCCAGCGGATCGGCAGTGATGATATCAAAGCCGTTATCGGCACCGAGTGGTCCCGCCGATTCCAGCAACATGGCCCACGGCTGATGTTGCAGGTGGGCAAAAAGCTGATGGAGTTCAGCACTATGGTCTAGATGATGGATATGAAGTGTTGGCGTCATTTTATGTTACACAGGCAACAGTTTGGTTCCCGAACCCTAGTCGGTGCTGGTGGGCAAGCGTATCATAGGTGTCGGTGACTTAAGAAAAAACTGCCGTGTCGTTCGTTTTTTGCTGGTTGATAGTTTTTAGCCAGCACGTCAGCACGGCCCATCATATGGAAGCCCTTGCCCTGCTCCGTGGCAGAGACAAGGACCAGTGAGGATGATATGAGCATTATAAAAAAACAGGATTTCATCGATTCTATCGCAGATGCCCTCCAGTACATCTCCTATTACCACCCGTTGGATTTTGTTCAGGCTGCCAAAGCGGCGTATGACCGTGAGGCCAACCCGGCCGCCAAAGATGCGCTGGCCCAGATCCTGATCAACTCCCGCATGTCCGCTGAAGGCCATCGTCCGCTCTGCCAGGACACCGGCATCGTGACCTGTTTCGTCAAGATCGGCATGCAAGTGCAGTGGGACAGCGACATGACAGTGCAGGAGATGGTGGACGAAGGGACCCGTCGTGCCTACACCAATCCTGACAACCCGCTGCGCGCCTCCGTGCTGGCCGATCCGGCCGGCAGTCGCAAAAACACCAAAGACAACGCCCCTGCCGTGGTGCATATCGACATGATCCCCGGCAACAAGGTGGAAGTGAGCATCGCGGCCAAGGGCGGCGGCTCCGAGAACAAATCCAAGATGGTGATGCTCAACCCCTCTGACGATATCGTCGAGTGGGTACTGAAAACCGTGCCGACCATGGGTGCTGGCTGGTGCCCGCCCGGCATGCTGGGCATCGGCATCGGCGGTACCGCCGAGAAAGCGGCGGTACTGGCCAAAGAGGCCCTGATGGAGCATATCGACATTCAGGAGCTGATCGCCCGCGGCCCGCAAACCACCGAAGAGAAGCTGCGGGTCGAGCTCTACGACAAGGTCAACAAGCTGGGGATCGGTGCCCAGGGTCTGGGCGGTCTGACTACCGTGCTGGATGTGAAGGTGAAATCTGCGCCGACTCATGCTGCCTCCAAGCCGGTGGTGATGATCCCCAACTGCGCCGCGACCCGTCACGTTCACTTCGAGCTGGATGGTTCAGGCCCCGCCGAACTGACTCCGCCGAAACTGAGCGACTGGCCGGAGATCACCCGTGAAGCGGGTGGCAACGTGCGCCGCGTCAACGTCGATGGCATCACCAAGGCCGAACTGGCCAGCTGGAAGAGCGGTGATACCGTGCTGCTCTCCGGCAAGATCCTCACCGGTCGTGATGCAGCCCATAAGCGCATCGCCGACATGCTGAAAAATGGCGAAGGGCTGCCGGAAGGGGTCGATTTCACCAACCGCTTTATCTATTACGTTGGCCCGGTCGATGCGGTGCGCGACGAAGTGGTTGGCCCGGCTGGCCCCACCACCTCCACCCGGATGGACAAGTTCACCGACATGATGCTGGGTGAAACTGGCCTTATCGGCATGATCGGCAAGTCCGAGCGTGGTCCAAAAACCGTCGAGAGCATCAAGCAGCACAAGGCCGTCTATCTGATGGCCGTCGGCGGCGCCGCTTATCTGGTGGCCAAGGCCATCAAGAAGGCGCGCGTGGTAGCTTTTGCCGATCTCGGCATGGAAGCGATCTACGAGTTTGAAGTGGAAGATATGCCGGTGACCGTGGCGGTCGACTCCGAAGGCAACAATATCCACGAAACCGGCCCGGCCTACTGGTCTGCCAAGATTGCCGAGCTGGACGGCAAACTCTCCTCCTGAGTGACCGTTTCCGCTGCCGGTTAACGGCATCGGCCATGTAAACAAGGCGCGTCCATCCGGATGCGCCTTGTTGCTTTGGCTGGCCTGTTATGGGCTCAGGTTGACCGTTTGTGGCAAGCAGATATAAAAAAGGATGGCGTGACGCCATCCTTTTTCGTTGTGTTTGTGCTCTGTCTGCAGCGCAATCGAGCTTGGATTAGGCTTTTTTCAGGTAGGCGGCAACCAGTACGATCTGCACGCCGTTGACCTTGCCTTCGATATGGAGCGGGTTGTTGGTCAGACGGATGCCCTTGACCAGGGTACCGCGCTTGGCGGTGAAACCGGCGCCCTTCACGTCCAGATCCTTGATCAGGGTGACGGAGTCGCCCTCTTGCAGCACGGCGCCGTTGGAGTCGACGGTCGGCGTGCTGTCGTCATCTTCGTCAGCCAGTCCGGCTTCGGCCCAGGCCTTGGCTTCGTCTTCCATGTACATCATGTCCAGCAGATCCTGAGCCCACACCTCACCCTTGCCGGAGAGAGCTTTGAGCTGGCGCCATGCCATTACCTGCACCGCAGGCACCTGGCTCCACATGCTGTCGCTCAGGCAACGCCAGTGGTTGACCACCAGGGTATCCGGTTGTTCCAGCTGACCACGGCAGGTATCACAGATAGCAACGCTGTGATCATCATCGCTGGCGGGGGAGTGAGGCACCACTAAGGCGGTCAGCGCCTGCTCGGCGCTGCACAGTTCACACTTGGCGCCCGCGCGCGCTTGCAGAATGGCGTTGATGGTCATGTTGTTGGTCCCATAGCTAGTGTAAAGCGACCCGCGTTGGCGGGGCGCGTGAAAGAGGGGGCGGAATATAGCATAAAACCCCGTACTTTGTCAGGTCTGCCCTGGGTCACTGGTTGGCCGTGTTGTCGCGTGGCACTGATGACAAGGTATTGAGGGTGCAATTTGAAGCGGGATCGCTAGAATGAGCCTCTTTTTTGACTGCAAGGCAGGGGCATTCGTGCTGGCTCAACGTTTTCAACAACTGGATCGACTGCTCACCCGCTACCGGCGCTGGTGGCAATATCAGCCATATCATCATCTGACCATGGCCTTTGCCGATGAGGCGCCCGAACTGGCGGCGCAGCTCGATGGGCTGACTCTGACCCAGCTGGCGGAGCTCGATGCGGATATGGATGCCCTCAGCACGCTGCTTGCCCCCTGGATTGCCGAGGGGGCCCAGCTGCAGCAACTCAGCCAGCTTGCCCCTTTTACCCCGGAGCCCATCAACTGCAGCAAGGAGATGGCGCTGCATATGCCGGGGCGCAAGCAGGCCCAGATCGAGTCGTTTACCGCCTGCCTGCCTGCCCATCAGGGCCCCTATCTGGAGTGGTGTGCCGGCAAGGGCCACCTCGGGCGGCTGGTGTCGCTCCATCGACAGGCTCCGATCCTCAGTCTGGAGCTGCAAGGGCAGCTCTGTGACGAAGGTCGGCTGCTGGCCGAGCGGGATGGCGCCAATATGACCTTTACCTGCGCCGATGCCTTTGCCCCCGAGTCGGCGGCGCTGATTGCCCCCGAACACCACGCCATGGCACTTCATGCCTGCGGAGAGCTGCACACCCATCTGCTGGAGCGGGTGGCCGAGCGCAGTGCCAGCGGAGTGACTATCTCTCCCTGTTGCTACCACCTGATCCGCTCCAGCCACTATCGCCCGCTGTCGGCAGCGGCCAACGCCAGCGAGCTGGTGTTGAGCAAGGCGGATCTCAAGCTGCCGCTGCAGGAGACGGTCACCGGCGGCGCGCGGATCGCCCGCCTGCGGGAGCAGGAAGTGGTGTGGCGGCTCGGGTTTGACTGTCTGCAGCGGCAGGTGCGCGGGGTTGATGAGTATCTGCCGGTGCCCAATATGCAAAAGAGCCTGCTGACCGGCACGTTCGAGGCATTCTGCGGCTGGGCTGCCGAGCGCAAAGGGATAGCGCTGTCAGCCGGACTCGACTATCCCGCCTTTTTGGCACACGGGGAGCGCCGCTTTGGCGATGTCGCCCGGATGGAGTTGGTGCGCCACCTGTTTCGCCGTCCTCTCGAGATCTGGCTGGCGCTGGATCGCGCGCTCTTTTTGCAAGAGCAGGGCTATCGGGTCGAAGTGGGGGAGTTCTGTGCCAAACCCATGACCCCGCGCAATATCCTGATCCGTGCCGTGCGCGCCTGACGTCCGGCTCTCTCGAGCATTCTTCTTGAACATTGATGATGGCTGACAGGCTGAGCGTGTCAGTCATTTTTTTCATCACGAACAATGAATGGATGGCAGGTCACCTGGCCGTCTCATCCTTCCAAAAAGTCGCGACAGATCACGCTTTAAGGTTTTCGTTTGGGTTCTTTTTATTTGTTTCAGCTGCCCTGAATATCACAAGGTGAAATGGCTCACAAATTCCGCCTATTTCTTAATTCTCATCGTGAATTTAGTGGTTAAAACACCTAATCTTGGAGCGCGTTATTCTCAAACAAGGACGGTAAACATGTTCAAACCCAAGCGTTGCGCCTGGCTGATCGCCGCTGCCTGCGCATTGCCAAGCTATGCCGCAATGAGTGCAGCCATGAATATTCAACCCGATCCGCAAAATGCGGGGGGATATGTCATTGCGGCACCGGATCTGGCCGCCATGGAAAAAGCCAAGACGGCCAATCCCATGTATGCAATATGGGCCAAGGCATTGGCCACTCGGTCTAATAAAATAGTCGATGCCATTGAACCGGGTCTGGCAAGCAATCCTGACAACGTAAAACGGGTTGAACGGGTATTTCCCCAATCTGAATGGGAATATTTAACCCAGATGGCGGCGCCGGAATATACCTATGTCCGCTTCTTGCGGGCTATCGGCAAATTCCCTGCGTTCTGTGGCGAATATACCGACGGGCGTGATGCCGATGCCATCTGTAAAAAATCCATCGTGACGGCCTTTGCCCACTTCTCTCAGGAGACTGGCGGCCATATCGCCAAGGAGAACGTCTCCGACAACCCGCTGGGGTTGGAAGAGTGGCAACAGGCGCTGGTGCATGTGCGGGAGATGGGCTGGTCAGAGGGGCAGACCGGTTACACCACCGGCTGCGGTCAGAACGATTGGCAGAACAAGAAGTGGCCCTGCAGCACTGGTCAGGGGTATTTCGGCCGTGGCGCCAAGCAGCTCTCCTACCACTTCAACTACGGCGCCTTCTCCGAGGCGATGTTTGACGGCGATGCCTCGGTGCTGCTCAACAACCCGGGACTGGTAGCTGACTCCTGGCTCAACCTCGCTTCGGCCATCTGGTTCTTCCTCACCCCGCAGGCCCCGAAACCGGCCATGCTGCACGTGATTGATCGCACCTGGGTACCTTCCAAACGGGAGGCCGATGCCGGTATCGGCTATGGCTTTGGCACCACCATCAACGTCATCAACGGCGGTATCGAGTGCGGTGAACAGAACAAGGACAAGGGGCAGCCGGTCAATCGCATCCGCTACTGGGAAGGGCTGGCCAACCACTACCAGATCCCGATCAAGGCGGATGAGAAGAATACCTGCTGGCAGCAGACTCCTTATGGCAGCCTCAATCTCAACGGCGCCACCGACGTGCTCTACACCAACTGGGATGGCAACTGGAAATACTATCCGGATCGCCCGGGTGGATACTCCTTTGAGTGCGAGCTGGTGGGCTTCCAGACCGCATATTCCGCGTTGGTACCGGGTGATTACGAGAAGTGTGTGACCAACTTCTATGGCTCCCACGCCAACTGGCCGAAAGTGCGGATCGTCGCCAAGCTCGATCCCGCCCCGGTCGATCCGGTTGACCCGCCCGTTGATGGTCAGCCTGCCTGGGAGGCCAGAAAGGTCTATACCGCTGGCAACAAAGTGAGTTACAAGGGGGCCGTCTATCAGGCCAAATGGTGGACGCAGGGGGATGATCCCGCCAAAGGTGGCCCCTGGGCGTTGGTGACAACCAAATAAAGAGATAGTCCATTGGCTGGTCGATAAGGAGAGGGGGCTTGGCCCCCTTTTTAGATATTTTGACTGTGGGGGATAATATGCTGCCGCTATTGAAACGAGCTCCATCAATGTGGCGGGGTAGTTGTGGTGTAGCTGTACTGATCAACCAACTTTACTTTTCTTGTTTAAATTGATGCACAACAGTGCATATCAAATTTTATTGATGGGCAATGGTTATGTTTTATTATTGTTGCCTGATTGACTAGGAAAGTTATTGTGTGAGTTTTTGCTAAACATTTTTTTGAATGGTGTACCCATTACGCCATCCTCCTCATGTATATGATTGGGGTGTTTATTATATCCATCTGTCAATCCATGCCATAACATCGTTTTGAACACAATGTCTTTAACAAAAACAGACCGTAACATTATTGGGTGCAAATATGTTGTGTATTTATTTACGGAGGCAAGTGTATAGTTCGGCAGATGTTTTTTGACTGCCAACGAGGTAATCTTGCTCGATTATTAAATAATCGATTTGGTGTATGAGATGGATGGGGATTGTCATCGCATTTTCCGACAGGGAAGCCGTTTGCGGTTTTAACCAGTAAGCAGATAGCAGGAAAGAGGAGTGCACCATGGAACTGGTGGTGATCCGCCATGCTGAGACGCAGGCCAATGCCGAGGGACGTTATCAGGGGGCGTTGGATATCGGGCTCAATGACGATGGCGTGCGCCAGATCTCCCGTTTGGCTGAGGAAGTCTCGGTGGCACTGCCGCCGTTCGATCGGCTGCTGGCCTCACCTCTGCTGCGGACAAGAGAGTGCGCGGGCATCTTGTCTCGCCAGTTGGGATTGCCTGTTGAGCTTGCGCCGGCCTTTCGTGAGCGTAATGTCGGCCTGTTTGAAGGGCTGACACAGGCAGAGGCGAGGGCGCGATATCCCGAACTGTGGGCGCGCAATATCACCCGGCGCTGGGCGCAAGCACCTCCCAGTGGTGAAACCCTGGACGAGGTGATTGCCCGGATCTCGCAGGGATTAACGTCACTGGCTTCGACCACTGAGGGGGTGCGAGTATTGCTGGTGGCGCACGGCGTGGTCGCCAAGGTGATCCGCGCCGTAACGATTGCCGGTTTTGATGACTTCTTCGAGTGGCAACTGCCCAACGGTGGCACACTGCGCTTTAGCCGTCCCCTTGATGGTTGTGATTGAATAGTGCACCAAAAGCAGGACGAAAAAAGCAGCGCTACCGAAGAGGGTTGCGCTGCTTTTTGTGTTTGTTGCGGTTGGTTATCTCTGAAGGCACTGGTTAGCAGTGTCAGTACAGGGCAGGGGCGTGCGCCCTCAGATCGGCTCCGGCTCCTCTTTGCGGCAGCAGTTGCGCCCCTGTTTCTTGGCCATATAGAGGGCGGTGTCGGCTCGTCTAACCATCTTCTCTACAGTGTCATGGCTCCCCTTGCTGGCGCTGATCCCGATGCTGATGGTCAATGAGACCTCAAGTGCTCCGGATAGCGCATGGCGAGCTGATTCCACCGCCAGTCTGATCCGCTCGGCGCTGGCCCAGGCCAGCTCCAGCGAGGTCTCCGGCAGCAGCACGATAAACTCCTCGCCGCCCCAGCGCCCCAGCATGTCTACCTCGCGCAGCTGTTTGCTGATCCGCTTCACCAGACTCAGGATCGCCTGATCCCCCTGTTGATGGCCAAAGGTATCGTTGACTTCCTTGAAGTGGTCGATATCGATCAGCAGCAGGCTCATGGTGTGGCCGAAACGCTGGCAGCGCTGCATCTCGGCGTTGACCAGCTCGTTGAAGCGGCGCCGGTTGGCAATGCCGGTGAGGGGATCCGTGGTGGCGGCGACCTTCAACTCCTCCACCAGTCGGGCTCGCTCCGAGATATCCCGCAAGATGGCGGTCATCTCGGTGGTCGGGCCCAGATTGATCTTGGCGATGGTCACCTCCAGCGGAAATTCGCTGCCATCGCGGCGCAGACCCATCACCGAGGCGCGGGCATGCATCGGGCGCGAATTGATGGGGGAGCTGCTGAAGGCTTTGAAATAGGTTTCGTGATTTGCGCGAAAACGCTGTGGCAGCAGGGTTTCCAGCCGCTTGCCGAGATAGCTTTCATCGATGCCGAACATCTCGCAGGCGGCAGTATTGATAAGCTCGATGCGTGACTCGCTGCTGACACTGATGATGCCGTCATAGGCGGAGTTGACCACTGCCTCGAAGCGGCGGCGACTGGTGGTGAGCGCCTCTTCCAGCTGCATCCTGGCGGTGATGTCGATGGCGGTCACGATGATCCGGTTGATCCGTGCCTGCTCGGGGATGATGGGGGAGAGAATAAAGCGCCACCAACTGGTACGCGACAGGCTGTCGATGGGCAGCTCGCTCTCGAGCCCGGTCTGCATGCGCACACACTCGTGCATTGGCGGCTCAATGGTATTGGTGATGTAGCGGGGAAACATCTCGCTCAGCTGTTTGCCAATGCTGCCAAGGACATCCAGCTCGAACGCCTTGGCAAAGGTATCGTTGGCAGAGACCAGCACAAAGTGATCATCCTTGTCGAGGCTGAACACCGCCACGGCGGCGCCGATGGCGTCGAGAGATGACTTTATGTCGGCATGGGAACCCTGTGTAAACATGCGACCTCCACGGCGAATAACATATTGATATTCAGTATAGTGTGGTCGTTTGGCTAACTACTCTTCGATATCCAGCAACACCAGAATGGCGCTGTCGCCGCCCCATTCGCGGGGAGCCTGATGGAAGGCGCGAACATTGGGGTGCTGGGCCAGCCAGCTGGGAATGCGCTGCTTGAGAATATGTTTGCCGATGCCGTGCATCACCGAGGCGACGTGAATGTTCTCTTTTTGGCAGAGGGTGAGCAGGGCGGCCAGCTCCTGTTTTGCCTGCTGCTGGTTCATGCCGTGCAGATCGAGATAGATCTCCGGCGGATAAATGCCCCGTTTGAGCTTTTTCAGCTCAAATTTTGACACATCTTCCCGCACGTAACGGGTCGGCCCATCATCGTCGAGATGGGGCTGATACTCATCGCTGAAATAGTGGTCAACCCCAAGCTTTTCGCGGGTTTCGCGCAATTCGCGTTTCTGCTTGACCGGGCGTAACTCGGCCCTTATGGTATCTTGCTTGATTTTCCGGGTACCTTTTATCGCATCGCGGAACAGCAGGGTTTCCTCGTCTGTCGGTGAGGGCGTTTTTTTCATCAGATGCTCATGTATTAGGTATGCGTCTTGCCCGCAACGTAAACGGGGCTCGGGCCGGATATTACTCGACTTGGAGGTGGATTTGGACAAGATATTTATCGATGAGGTGGTTGCCGAGATGCACACCATCCAGGACATGTTGCGTTGGGCCATGAGTCGTTTCAACGACGCCGGGATTTTTTACGGTCATGGAACCGACAACGCCTGGGATGAAGCTGTGCAGCTGGTACTGCCCGCGTTACATCTGCCACCGGATGTAGACCCGGCCATGCGCCACTCCCGTCTCACCAGCAGCGAGCGTCACCGTATCGCCGAGCTGATTATCCGTCGCGTACAGGAGCGGGTACCGGCCGCCTACCTGACCAACAAGGCCTGGTATGCCGGTTGGGAGTTCTACGTAGACGAGCGGGTGCTCATTCCCCGTTCCCCCATTGCGGAGATGGTGGCTGACCGTTTCGCGCCGTTCCTCAAACATGAACCGACCCGGATCATGGACTTGTGCACCGGCTCAGGCTGCATCGCCATCATCATGGCCCACGAGTTCCCGGAAGCGGAAGTGGATGCCATCGACATCAGCGTCGATGCGCTGAACGTGGCCGAGCGCAACATCAACGATCACGGGCTGGAGCAGCAGGTCATTCCGATCCGCTCCGATCTGTTCCGCGATCTACCGGCGGGCGACAAGTACGATCTCATCGTTTCCAACCCGCCCTATGTGGACTCCGAAGACATGTCGGATCTGCCGGACGAATTCCGTCACGAACCCGAGCTGGCGCTGGCGTCCGGCTCCGACGGTCTCAAGCTGACCAAGCGTCTGCTGGCCCATGCGGCCGATTTCCTCAAGGATAATGGCGTGCTGGTGGTCGAAGTGGGCAACAGCATGATCCATCTGGAAGCCCAGTTCCCCGAGATCCCCTTTACCTGGGTTGAATTCGAAAACGGCGGACACGGTGTCTTTGTGATGACCCGTGACGAGCTGGTGCAGTATCAGGATCATTTCGCCATCTACAAGAACTAAGCAGGAGCGCGCATGGCAGGGAACAGTTTTGGTCAACTCTTTCGGGTCACCACCTTTGGCGAGAGCCACGGCCTGGCGCTGGGCGCCGTGGTCGATGGTTGCCCGCCGGGGCTGGAGATAAGCGAAGCGGATCTGCAGGGAGACTTGGATCGGCGCAAGCCGGGCACTTCCCGCTACACCACGCCGCGCCGTGAGCCGGACGAGGTGAAGATCCTCTCCGGGGTGTTCGAGGGCAAGACCACCGGCACCTCCATCGGGCTGCTTATCGAAAATACCGATCAGCGCTCCAAGGATTACTCCGACATCAAGGATCTGTTCCGGCCGGGTCACGCTGACTACACCTATCACCAGAAGTATGGTCAGCGGGACTATCGCGGCGGCGGTCGCTCCTCGGCGCGTGAAACTGCGATGCGGGTGGCGGCGGGAGCGATTGCCAAAAAATACCTGAAACTGGCTCACGGCATCGAGATCATCGGTTTCCTCTCTCAGCTTGGCCCTATCAAGGCTGAGGCATTCGACGTGGCGCAGATTGAGCAGAACCCCTTTTTCTTTCCCGATGCGGGCAAGCTGGAAGAGCTGGATCAATACATGCGCGATCTGAAAAAAGAGGGTAACAGTATCGGTGCCAAGGTGCAGGTCATTGCGCGCCATGTGCCAGTGGGCCTCGGTGAGCCGGTGTTTGACCGCCTCGACGCCGACATTGCCCACGCCATGATGGGTATCAATGCGGTGAAAGGGGTGGAGATCGGTGACGGTTTCGCGGTGGTGGAGCAAAAAGGCTCCGAGCATCGCGACGAGATGACCCCGGCAGGCTTTGCCAGCAACCATGCGGGCGGCATTCTGGGCGGTATCTCTTCCGGTCAGGATATCGTGGTCAGCATGGCACTCAAGCCCACTTCCAGCATCACTGTGCCGGGCAAGACCATCAATACCGAAGGCGAAGCCATCGAGATGATCACCAAGGGTCGCCACGATCCTTGCGTCGGTATCCGCGCCGTGCCTATCGCCGAAGCCATGCTGGCGCTGGTGTTGATGGATCACCTGCTGCGCCATCGCGCCCAGAATCAGGGGGTGTTGACCCATACCCCGCAGTTGCGCTGATCGGCGCTGCTGCCCATCGACTGATCGCTCCTGCTCGGGGATCCGGTTCGGTAACCAATACAAAGGCGACCTCATGGTCGCCTTTGCTATTTCCGGGGGACGGTTTCTCCCGTCAATGTTCGCTGATGGTGCGGGTCAGCAGATCTGCGGCACCCGGATCGGCATTGAGGCGACAGTTGGGGGGCGAGAACTTGCCATGGGTTTTGGGCAAGGCGTGGATCGCCTCGTTGATCTTGAGGAGCTGCGCGTCGTTCACGCTGTTTTTGGCAAACATCAGGCTGACCGGCTGGTGGTGCAGCAACAGCTGGCAGCTGATAAACCCTTCGGCCCCCAGTTGGGCCAGCCGGTAGCGGGCATATTGCCACTCCATGATGATGCCATCGAGGCGGCGGGCCAGCAGCAGATCGATCATTCGCTCATCGGCGTTGTACTCGGTCGCCCCCTTGAGGGCGGGGCACTCCTCCATCTGCTGGATGGGGCGGGTGCCGCGTAGCTTGCCAAGCTTGAGCCCCTTGCTGTGGCAAAGTTCGGGCAGGGTATCAAGCTTTGCCCAGCGATCCTGATGGCCGGGGATGGGGTCATTGCTCAGCAGCACATAAGCGCTCTGGCGGTAGGGAGCCGAGAAGCGGGCGTACTGTTGGCGCTCAGGTAGCGGCAGGGCGGCCATCGCCACATCCAGCTGATCGTGCTCTACCAGATGGAGCGCCCGTGCCCAGGGGATCTCGCGAAACTTGGGGATGAAGCCAGCCCGGGTGAGGATCTGGCGGGTCAGGCTGACATCCAGCCCGTCGAGCTCGCCCCGGTTGTCGATCTGACTGAAAGGAGGCCAGTGGCTCCAGGCCACGGTCAGGGTCTGGTCGGCCTGCAATGCAGGGGAGAGCAGCATAAGCAGCTGGCCGATCCGAATGGACCATCTGCTGCGGATAGCATATCGCGTGGTCATAGCCAAACCTCGTTATCCCGTTCTTCTATCACGTGTCTTGTCTCCCGCATGTTTGGGACGGAGCTGCGGAGACAGATATTATGTTGGCAGTTAATAGTGTGGTGCCTGCGCCAGCGGTCAACGGGATTATTCGGGGGGCAGCAGGCGGCTTTTCTGTTCGTGCTGGGAGGAACATCACATTTTTCTCGTTTATCCCGGGCAACTCCGTTAGACTGCGCCTCTATTCTTTCCCCTTTGCTCTGCTCCCCGGGGAAATCGTTGTTTTCTCAATAGGCCCAGATCTTGTGAGATGGCATCGGCTCAGCAGAGGAGCCCCACCACAAATCCCCGGCGCCACTATCCCTAGCAGGTAACTATGAGTTTTACTTCCCTCGGTCTGGCCGAACCCTTGTTGCGTGCCGTTGCCGAACAAGGCTACGACACCCCGTCTCCCATTCAGCAGCAAGCGATCCCCGCCGTTCTGGCTGGCCGCGATCTGATGGCGGCGGCCCAAACAGGGACCGGCAAGACCGCAGGCTTTACCCTGCCGATGCTGCAACGTCTGATGGAGAGCAAGCGCAAGGTTTCTCCGAACCGCATTCGTGCGCTGGTGCTGACCCCGACTCGCGAGCTGGCCGCCCAGGTGGGCGAGAGCGTGCGTAACTACGGCAAACACCTGCCGATGCGCAGCCACGTCGTGTTCGGCGGCGTCAGCATCAATCCGCAGATGATGGCGATTCGCCGTGGTCTGGACGTGCTGGTGGCCTGCCCAGGCCGCCTGATGGATCTCTACAACCAGAACGCCGTCAAGTTTGACGAAGTGGAGATCCTGGTACTGGACGAAGCGGACCGCATGCTCGACATGGGCTTTATCCGCGACATCCGCAAGATCCTGGCCCTGATGCCGAAGAAGCGCCAGAACCTGCTGTTCTCCGCTACTTTCGCCGACGAGATCCGCGAACTGGCCACCGGTCTGCTGGATAACCCGGCGGTGATCGAAGTCGCCCCACGCAACAGCACCGCCGAGCGTATCGAGCAGCTGGTTCACCCGTGCGACAAGGCCAACAAGATCGGTCTGCTGAGCCATCTGGTCACCAGCAACAACTGGCAGCAGGTACTGGTGTTCACCCGTACCAAGCACATGGCTAACCGCGTTGCCGAGACCCTCGACAAGAACGGCGTCAGCGCTGCCGCCATCCACGGCAACAAGAGCCAGGGGGCCCGTACCCGCGCACTGGCCGGTTTCAAGGATGGTAGCGTCAAGGTGCTGGTTGCGACCGATATCGCCGCCCGTGGTCTGGACATCGACAAGTTGCCGCAAGTGGTCAACTTCGAGCTGCCCAACGTGGCGGAAGATTACGTGCACCGTATCGGCCGTACCGGTCGTGCCGGTGCTGCCGGTCACGCCATCTCGCTGGTTGCTGCCGATGAAGGGAAGCTTATCAAGGCGATCGAGCGTCTGACCAAGCAGAACATTCCGTGCGAGCAGGTGGCCGGTTTTGAAGCCTCCCGCGAGACCCTGGACAACATCGCTCGTGGTATCGGCGCGCCGCTGCGCAAAGAGCCTCGTGATCCGAGCGAGCAGCGCCGCACCCCGCCGCGTCCGCAAGGTCAAGGCCAGCGTCAGGGCGCCGGTCGTTCTGCCTCTAATGGCAATGCAGGTGGCGCGCGTACCGGTAACGGTGGCAAGCCCAAGCCGCAAGGTGGTCAGCGTCCGGCTGATGGTGCTGGCAAACCGGCTCAGGCCCGTCGCCCCCGTCGCGCTACCCACAACCAGTAAGCGGCTCGGGAGCTTGGCTCCCCCGCTGTACGGTTGACTGAAAAAGCCCTGCCAATCTGGCAGGGCTTTTCTATTTCCGGTAGACAGGGTTTTGGTGGATCAGCGTAGCCTGCCGGCAAAGCGTCAGGGTAGCAGCGCCGTGATCAGGAGATGGGCCGCGCTCATCAGGATCACCGCGAAGGTCAGCCCCATTCCTGCGACTCGATAACGGAAGTTCTCCGGCGTGCGACTCATGCCAAAGGCGTGACAGACGCGACCAAGCAACAGGGCACTTCCCAGCAGATGGACAAGCCAGGGGGTCTGGCTGCTGGCTTCGACAAAATAGATGAGCAGCAGGGCGAGGGGGACATACTCGGCAAAATTGGCATGTACCCGCATGGCTCGCAGCATGGCGGGATCATCGCCATGTCCCAGCGCCACTTTGCGGCTATGGCGAGTACGAATGGTACGAATGCTCAGCAACACAAACAGCAGAGCGAGCAGGGCCGCGTAAACAGGCAGTATGGTCATGGTATCTGGCTCCCGGTGTGATGATGTCGAGTCGCCAGTGACTTGATTGATATTGTATGGCGTCTCAATGGTTTGCCTCTGAGGGTAGCAGCAAACTGCCTTAGCACGACCGTCATCCACTCACTCGCCATCGGCAAAGCGCAGGCGCAAAACAACAGCCCTGCCGAGGTGGCAGGGCTGTTTTTTGATCATATTGATGGTGGGCAGAGCAGGGCCCCGCCATTACCCCTCGTAAGGGAGGGAGGAGTGGTGCAGCACGATGCGCACCTTGCCATCATCCCCCTTCTTGAAACCCCAGGTCTTGTCTACAGTGGTCTCCTTGTTATCGCGATCTACCAGATGCACCTTGCCCATGGTCAGCGCCATGTCGCCGTTGATATAGACGGCTGCATTGTCATAGCGATAGCTCTGCCAGTTTTTCAGGGCAAAGCCGCTATCGGCCGGATAGGCGCTGTTGTTGCCGACAAAGTAGGCCCGCGCCCCCTCGCGGTTGGTGCGAAAGGCCTGCTCGCCACCGGCAAGGGTGGGTTTAAACAGCACTGGCCCCTGCTGGTAGCCATAGGCGCTGTCGAGCACCGACTCGGCGGTCGCCTTGGCGCGCTCAATCCCACCGGCACGATAGTCATCGCTGATCTTGATAAGCGCCGCGCCCTAACCATCCTGCGCGGCCTTGATCTCCGCCTCGGTAATATTGTTGTTGGCGATTTCGGCTGCGTTGAGGGCGCCGCTGGCGGCAAGCAAGACGAGGGCAAGGGTGCTCTTCTTGAGGTGCAACATCATTGTTTTCAAACTCCTGATAGCGATAAACGAGCGGGCAGTGTAGCGAAGGGGCATGAACGGTTTTTGAACTGATTATTCAGGGTTGGGTAGTAAAAAGGTCGGTATATAGTTGAAGGTTTGGGGAATGGTTCGGTGGAGTGTGCTGTTTGTTTGTTCGATCGATGGGGGAAGGCGCGTTATAGGAATGAGATCATCCCTTTTCCATTCATCCCGCAGGTGTTTACGGCAAGGAAGGTGAATAGTGATGGTCGTATCATCTGGCTAAAAAATGCGCTGCGATATTATGAAATGAAGAAATACCATATTGCTAATCGAGCATTCGCTTTTGATGACATGATATTTTCATTGATTTCTATTAATGTGCATAACTACATAGAAACCAAGATTAAGGTTTCTCATGGTTTTAAGTAATGGAGTTTAGCATGTGTAAGAGTATTTAGCAGTTCAGGCATATAATGAGCATTATGTTGGCTGTGTATTTACAATGTAGTATCATATCTCCGAGAATTTAATTGTTTGCACCTTAACTCAGCCAACTATTTCAGAGGACGATATGGCTAAAAGTGTCCCAACAGATCTGCAAATTTTACAGAAAGTCTATGACATTTATTACGATGATTTTTGTGCTTATGATAAAGATAAAACAATTCGTGATGCAAAGATTTTTGTTCCTATTGATTGCAAGCTAATTGCTGAAAAGCTAGGAACGAATGGAGATATTGTTTTTGGGAGACTGTACTATCATTTGGCAAACAAGTATAAATATACTGACCACGATAATGGCCGAGCTCCTGTTGTAAGATTGTTTGAATTTCAAATTGGTAAGGATTGTAAGTGCGTTCACTTTCCCTTCATGGCATCAGTATTGGCAGACCTGAAAACTCAAGATCGCAGATTTAAATTAACATTGACTGCATCGATCGCAGCGTTATGTATTTCGATTGCTTCATTATTACTATCTGGGTTCGATAGATTATATGAAAACCATACGAAAGAAAAAATTGAAATAAAGTCTAATGTGACAGATAAAGCACCAGTTGGTTGAGGTGCTATGGCCTTGATTATCTTTTGTTGGGGAAGAGAATATAGGGCTACACTTATACCTTATGAATTTTTCTAAATTTGAAAGGAGGGCAACGCTGTTCATTGACTTAATATAAAATAAGTTGACATGTTGAAGTGGAATTTAGTGTTGCCTTTCTGACGGTATTAAATAAAGATAAAAATTAGTCGGTTATTCTAACAATTTAACCAACAAAAAGCCCCACCAATCTGATTGGCGGGGCTTTTGCTATTAAGAGAATTGAATCTCGGCAAGGATTAGAGCGCTGGCAGCATTCCCAGGCTGACGCTGACCTGTACGCCGACGATCAGCACCCCCATGGCGGCGGCCAGTCCCAGCGCCACTACGCCACCCGGGGCGCGGTAGTGGTGGGCAGGCGCCTGCCCCCGGTGTCAGAATAGTTGTCGCCTAATCTGAATAATCTAAATGTGAAGACCGGGGGCGGATAAAGAGTGTCGAA